>JBHEKO010000570.1:0-16905 GCA_041859475.1 Candidatus Hydrogenedentales bacterium | reverse complement strand
GCAAGACGTGGTCAAGCCCGAGACGACGCTGCTCTACGGCGTGAAGGCATGCGTCGAGAACAGCAAGAAGCCGATTTTCTTCAGCACCGACAACTGCCGCATCAATAAGACGATTATCGAAATGCTTGCGGCGGTGTTCCCCGGCGACATGCGCGAACGGCCCTACGGCATTTCCCAACTCTCGCCCACGAGCCCGTTGTTCTGGGAAGGCAGCGTGCTGGAAGCCCTGCGCGACACGGTCGAGGCGGGCGTGCCGCTGGCTATTCTGCCCGAACCCATCGCGGGGATTAGCTCGCCGTATACGCTGGCCGGGTTGCTGACGATGAACAATGCGGAATGCCTGTCGGGGATCGTGTTGACGCAACTGCTCCGCCCCGGCGCCCGCGTACTGTACGCGAACTCGTGGACGACCTCGGACATGCGGTCCGGCGCGGCGCTCGTAGGCTCGTGCGAGACGAGCATCTGCCGCATCGCGGGCGCGCAATTGGGCAAGTTCTACGGCGTGCCCACGCACACGACCGCGCCCAACTCGGACAACCACGCCCACGACGAACAGAACGCCTGGGAAAAGACGCTCAGCACGTTCTGCGCCGTCGGCGCGGGCAACGACCTCATCGTCAATTGCGGGATGTTCGCCACGGGACTGACGTGTTCGCACGAGCAACTTGTCATGGACGAAGAGATCTCCGCAATGTCCCGGCGGATCGTTGCGGGCGTCCGCGTAGAGAAGGAGACCATCGCTAAGGACCTCATCGTCCGCTACGGGCCGCACGCCGCCGAATACCTGTCCTCCGAGCACACGCTCGAATGGCTGCACTCCGACGAATACTTCATGCCGCGCGTCGCCGTGCGCGGGCCGCGTTCCGTGTGGGAAGCCCAAGGCTCACCGGATACCTATGCGTTGGCGAAAAAGGCGGCAAACGAGCTGGGAGCGACGGATAGTGCCCTTCTAGACGACGAGCGACGCATGACGATGGAGAAAGTCGTCAGGTCTTTCTAATGTGCTGGGCGGCAATTAGGTCTTCCCTTTGGCTGATTCCGCACCCGATGCCTCGTCGAGGTCCCCTATTTCTCGCAGAAACAGATAGTGCTCTACCGACGACGCCATCTCCGCAAGTCCCTCAAATTCAGCGTCCTTAACATCTTCCTTCAACTCCTGATCAGCTCGCGCCTTCTTTGCTGGAGAGAGAATGATGCAGCTTAGAAGGCACTCATCCATGAATGGCTCAATGGGTTCCGAATACGGCTCCGTGGCCAGTGAATCTATGACCTTGATTGCCGTTGGCGATTCATACTGCAACGCTACCCAATGCAAATGCCCGTTTTGACGGCGTCGAATCAGCGCCGCGGCCATGTGTTTGTCGCCCAAGCTCGCCAGAAGGTCTTTGGCCGTGCCATTGGCCTTTCGCAATATCGTATAGTCGAAACCATCCTGTACGACAACCCGCAAGATATCCGGCTGCATTGTCCCGATCGATTCAACATCGAACGGATTCGCCGGGACATCGACCCCTAACCGGACCCGCAGGTTAGATTTGTCCGGATCCATTCCGTAGGCCTTATAGATTGCTCGTAGCGTCAGCAGGCCGCAGGTATGGCTTTCCAGTTGCGCTTCTGGCGCGACGGAGCGGAGGCGTTCGATGGGTGACTGCTGGACGTACGGAGCATTGCCCTTGAAATCAAGTCGCTCGATGACTTCCGCGAACCATGGAAGTACAACGAAACTCAGGAGAGCGACGAGAACAATGACACCACCGAAGCAAATATAGAATTGCCTTCTGCATCCATTCTTCTTCACCGTGGCTTTCGGACTGACCTCTGACAATCTTGTCATTCCTCCAGGGAGATTATACATCCTTGCGCCGTAGGACCTTGCGGAACATCAGCAGTTCCATCCGGCTCGCCGGATTGCTACAATCGTGCGGCATTGAATAGCGAGGGTTTATGCACGCATTGGTCCTGGGCGCCGGCGGTCAATTGGCCCGCGATTTGGAAACCGTATTCCAGCGCGAAGGCGGCGTCACCAGTTACAGCGAAACGGACGTGGACATCACGGATGAAGAATCCGTGTGGGACGCCGTGCGCGATTCGGAGCCGGACGTTGTCCTGAACGCCGCCGCGTACACCAATGTCGAGAAGGCGGAAGACGACGCGGACACCGCGTTTCGTGTCAACGAATACGGGGCGCGGTGCGTGGCGCGGGTCTGCGCGGAATCGGACATCCCCGTCGTTTACTACAGCACGGACTACGTCTTCAGCGGGCAGAAGGGTGCGCCTTACGAGCCGGACGACCGGGTCGCGCCAGCCGGCGTGTATGCCCGGTCCAAAGCCGCGGGCGAGGCCGCGACGCGGGCCACGAACGCCCGGCACTACATCGTCCGCACAGCCTGGCTCTACGGGCCGGGCAACGCGAACTTTGTCGAGAAGATTATCAGCGCGGCAACGACGCGGCCCACGCTACGGGTCGTGACCGATGAAGTCGGTTCGCCGACCTACACGTGGGACTTGGCCGAGGCAACGCTGGCCTTGTTCCAATGCGGGCGCTTTGGCTTGTACCATTGCGTCAACTCAGGGGCCTGTACGCGGTTCGAGTTTGCCCAGGAAATCCTGCGCGAGGCCGGAATGGCCACGCCAGTCGAGCCGTGCACCTCGTCGGAATTCCCTATGAAATCCCCGCGCCCGGCCTATTCCGTGCTGTCCAACGCCGCTTTGGAGGCGGCCTGTGGTTTTAAGATGCCCGCGTGGCAAGACGCCCTCGCCCGGTATATCAAACGGAGGCAAGCATCCGCATGAAACGAATCGTAGTCACGGGCGGAGCGGGCTTTATCGGCTCGAACTTCGTCCGGTACATGCTCGCGACCTACCCCGAACTGGAGATTGTCAACCTCGACAAGCTCACCTATGCGGGTAACTTGGACAATCTAAATGACTTAGACCCAAAACGCCATCAGTTCGTCAAGGGCGATATCGCGGACGCCCAGGCTGTGGAATCCGCCATGCAAGGGTGCGACGCCATCGTCAACTTCGCGGCGGACAGCCATGTGGACCGCAGCATCCTGGAGGCGTCGGACTTCATTGCCACGAACGTCCGCGGCGTGCACAACATTGTCGAGACAGCCAAGAAACTGAAGACGGAGCGCGTGCTGCTCGTGTCCACGGACGAAGTGTACGGCAGTATCGCCTCGGGATCGTTTAAGGAAACCGACCCGGCGCAGCCGCGCAACCCCTATTCGGCGAGCAAGGCCGGTGGAGAACTCTTGGGGTTATCGTATTTCCACACCTTCGACGTGCCGGTGATCGTGACGCGCGGGTCGAACACCTACGGCCCCTACCATTACCCCGAGAAGGTGCTGCCGCTGTTCATCACCAATGCTATCGACAACATCCCCCTGCCGCTCTATGGCGACGGGAAGAACGTGCGCGATTGGCTCTATGTGGACGATCACTGCCGGGGTATCGACCATGCGTTGCGGCACGGCGAGCCGGGTAACATCTACAACATCGCGGGCGGCAACGAGCGCGAGAATATCCTGCTTACCCACCGCATCCTGAAGTTGGCCGGCAAAGGCGAGGATTTAATCCAGCCGGTGAAAGACCGCCCCGGCCACGACCGGCGCTATTCCATTGATTCGACTAAACTTACGGCGCTTGGGTGGAAGCCCTTGATGCCCTGGGACGACGGCGTGGCGCATACGGTGCGCTGGTACCAGGAGAATGAGTGGTGGTGGCGCAAGCTGAAGGACAGCGGCGATTATCAATCTCATTACAAACGCTGGTACGGCGCATTGAAGAAGTAGGAATTTCGGAGGGCGGACTTTCCAGTCCGCCTCTTTGCCAAAGCCTGGAGAGAGGCTGAAGAATGGCGGACTGGAAAGTCCGCCCTCCGGAGTCTGTAATTGCCCAAGATCAAGAGGCGGACTAGAAAGTCCGCCCTCCGGTGCCCCTGAGGAATCAGTTGGCTTGGGACGGGTGTTCAGTAGACGGAGTGCGAATTGTGTCGTTTGGCCACGGGCTTCAGGTTTTGACCCACGACGCGTGGACGCTGTAGGATTCCAAGTTCTTATAGGTCTTGGCGTTTGATGTCCCTGCAATGGAAGTACTTATGACCCGAACACCCACGCGTTTAGCTACCCTTGCTGTCTCTGCTGTGCTCGCTGTCTTCCCCTTGGCCTGCGGTCAGGGAGGCGGCGTGAAGCCCATCACCGAAGTTCGCACCTTGGAGCAACCGCGCCCCGCGCCCAGAACCCACGTCAGCAGTGCGGAGCGGTTCGGTTTTGTGATGAATTCCGGTGCGCGGGCAGCCAGCAATGCGCCGCGTCAAGCGCCGTTTACTTTTACGGCGCCGGCAGGCTGGACCGAGCAGCCCGCGGATTCGATACGCATCATCAACCTGCGTCCGGCTGGCGACGCGAAGACAGAGTGCTACGTGTCGGTACTGGGCGGCGGAGTCGAGGCGAACGTGAACCGGTGGCGAAAGCAGATGTCGTTACCTCCCTATACCGAGGCCGAGTATACCGCGCTGGTCAAGAAGCCCCTGCTTGGCGAAACGGCCACCTACGTTGAGTTTGAAGGGGCCTATGCGGGGATGGGAACCGACGCCCAACCCGATTACAAGCTCTTGGGCATGGTCCTTCCCGTCGGCGGCAACGCGGTCTTTATCAAGATGGTCGGCCCGAAGAGTGTCGTCGATGCGGAAAAAGCCGGGTTCGACGCGTTTTGCGCATCCTTGCAGACCCGCACCGAAGGCGAAGACCCATCTTCCGCGCAACCCCAGACGGCATCGAGCGGCCAGGAGTCCGCTGCGGAAGGCGACGCCTCGTTCACGTGGTCCGCGCCCGGCGGTTGGCGAAAAGCGCCGGAGAAGCCGATGCGGCTTGTCACCTTTACGGGTGGGCTGGACGGAGAAATCGAGTGCTACGTGAGCGTCTTCCCTGACAGCGCGGGCGGTATCGAGGCGAACGTGAACCGCTGGGCAAAGCAGATCAAGCACACCGAGCTCACGGCGGAAGAGATTGCCGCGCTGCCCAAGGTCGCGATGCTGGGTCAAGAGGCATCCCTGGTCGAGTTTGAAGGCGACTTCAGCGACTCGATGAGCGGAAAGGACGTCCCTGGCGCGGTGCTGTTCGGAGCCATCGCGCGCGTTCCCGAGGGCAGCCTGTTCGTGAAGATGGTGGGTCCGGCGGGAGCGGTTCGCGCACAGAAACAGAACTTCCTGGCGTTTTGCCAATCGTTCAAGCAGAGGTAATTGAAGAGAATGATCAAGCGAGCGTTCAGTCTTGGATTCAACTTCCTGGCGTCCTACGGGTTCGCATGCATCATCTTCATTCTGCTGATGGTGTTGACGTTTCTCGGCACCATCGAACAGGTCGACGAAGGGTTGTTCGAAGTGCAGAAGCGGTACTTCGAATCCATGTTTGTGGTCCACCATCTTTTCGGCGTGATTCCGATTCTTTTGCCGGGAGTCTATCTCCTGCTGATTCTGTTCTCGGTGAATCTCGTTCTCGGCGGTATCGTCCGCATGCGCAAGAACAAGTACACCGTCGGCAATCTGATCATCCACGCGGGCATGCTTCTCCTGATCTTCGGCGGCTTCGTCAAGAACGAGTTCTCCATCGACGGGCACCTGACGCTGGCGGAGAATCAGCGGTCGAGCGAGTTTGAAAGCTACTTTCTGTGGGAGCTTGTCCTGTCCCCCATGGAACCGCAAGGCCAGACCGTTGAGTACGTCATCCCGGACGAACAGTTCGCTTCGGTGAACGAAAGTGACCCTGCGACGTTTGTGCGCGAAGACCTTCCCTTCGACATTAGCGTGAACCGGTTCCTTCCCAATTGCGAGCCTTCCCCCGTCGGACCGGCCGAGGCCGGCAGTGTGCGCGGCGTCGATGGGTTCTATCTCAAGGAACGAGAGAAGGAAAAGGAAGCCGAGCGCAACGTAGCGGGCGTCTACGTGCAGGTGAAAGAAAAAGCGACGGGCGAATCCCAGGAGGCAATCCTCTTCGGAATGTCGCAGGCGCCGTTGACGATTGATGCGGGCGGAAAGGCATGGTCAATCGATTTCCGCCGTCGGCGTTATGTGTTGCCGTTTGCGATTGCCCTGAACAAGTTCATCAAGGAAACGCACCCGCGCATGGAGATGGCGAAGCAATTTTCAAGCGAGGTGACGAAGATCGAGAACGGCGTGGAACAGCCCGTGAAGATCACGATGAACGAACCGCTGCGCCACAAAGGCTATACGTTCTTTCAAGCATCTTTCATCGAAGCAGATCCCCAGCGAGGCACGCCGGTCATGTCGACGCTTGCGGTGGTGCGCGACCCCGCGGACCGTATCCCGCTCTATTCCTGCATCGTCATCACGGTTGGTCTCATGCTTCATTTCACCATGAAACTTGGACGCTACCTGCGGCGCGAGCAAAAGCGCCTTGAACCATCGAGGGCGACATGAACGCGACACGATACTTGACGTTCCTGGGCGTGGCAATACTCGCCTGCGCGCCGCTGGCGCTTGCGCAGGAGCATGTGCACGACGGACACACGCACGACGACCACGCGCATGACGAACATTCCCACGCGATTGCCTGGGATAAGGACACCCTGCAGGCGTTTTCGACGCTCCCCATTCAGGACGGGGGCCGCGTGAAACCCTTGAGTACCTACGCGGGGTTCAAGCTGCTCAAGCTAAACGGCCGCCGCGAGTGCAGAGACCTCGAAGGCAAGAAGCTTACGCCGATGGCGTGGTTTCTGGACGTGCTGCTGAATCCCGAAGTCGCGAACAACTACCGCGTCTTTCTTGTGCAAAGCTCGGAAGTGCTTGAAGCGATCGGCGTGTCGCACGTGGACAGAAAGAAGCGGGACCGGTACTCCTATGAAGAGCTTGTGCCCGGCCGCGAAAAACTGTTCGAGCTTGCTCGAAGCTACAACGCCATCGAGGCCAAAGACCAAACGCCGATCCAATCGCAGATCGTCAATTTGGCGACCAACATTTTCGAGTATGAATCGGTGAGCCATTACGCCGATTTCGCGCGCTTCTCCTTGTCCGTGCCGACAGACTCGCCTCTCGCCGCGGCGCTTCCCGACACGACGTTTTCCGGGGTGCTGGCAAAAGCGGAGACGTTGCGCGTTCTCGTCGTCGCCATGGACCGTGGCTTGGATGCGGTTCTGTCGGGCATGCCCCCCGAGAAAGCGGAAGAGTTGAAGGCGATCCTTCCCGGAGGCGCGGAGGGCATAAGCGAAGAGGTGCGCAAGAAGCATCTCGACGAATTGCAGCAATTGTTCAACCAGCTTGATGCAATGGCGCGCAATGCGGACGGCTTGGCCCTGTTCCCTCCCGCGAAAGACGCGAAGGATCAATCGCACTGGTATGCCGCGGGCGAACTGGTGGAGACCGTGTTCGGGCAAGGCGTGGACGCGGCGACGGAAGAGTTGAAGCTCGTTTCGTTGTTCGAACAAATCGTGAAGCAGCGGGACAATCCCGAGCAATTCAAGGCACATCTCGCGGAGTTTCACGAATCGGTAACCGCGAAAGCCACGGCACGCGGCGAATACGCGAAAATCCCGATCGAGGTGACGTTCTACCGCGCCGACTTCTTCTACAACAGCCTACTTCTGTTTATCCTCGCCTTCATCGTAATCGCCGTCTCGTGGTTGGTCCCATACCATCGTTTGATGTCCAGGCTGTACCCGCTTGTACTTGTGCCTCCGACGGTTCTGTTGATCGCGGGCATCGTCTTCCGATGCATCATCCGGGGCCGTCCGCCCGTGAGCACGCTGTACGAGACGATCCTGTTTATCACGGCTGTTGCGGTCGTGGTCACGATCTTCATTGAATACGTCAATCGGCAGAAGATCGCGCTATCCGTCGGAGCGATCCTCGGCATGATGGGCATGTTCCTCGCCTTTCGCTATGAGGCAAAAGAAGGCGTAGACACCATGCCCAGCCTCGTCGCCGTGCTCGACACCAATTTCTGGCTTTCGACCCACGTCACTACGGTGACAATGGGCTACTCGGCGGGACTGCTCGCCGCCGCAATCGCGCATATCTACATCTTCGGGCGCTTCTTCGGTCTGAGGAAAGGCGACAAGGATTTCTACAAAGGCGTCACCAGGATGGTGTATGGCGTGCTGTGTTTCGGGTTGATCTTCTCGACGATTGGAACCGTGCTTGGCGGCATCTGGGCAAACGAAAGCTGGGGCCGGTTCTGGGGCTGGGACCCGAAAGAGAACGGCGCGTTGCTGATTGTCTTGTGCCAGCTCGCAATACTGCACGCGCGCATGGGTGGCTATATCCGCGACTTGGGCATCAACATCGCGGCGGTATTTGGAGCTATTGTCGTTGGCTTCTCGTGGTGGGGCGTGAATCTCCTGGGCGTCGGCCTGCACAGCTACGGCTTCACGAGCGGCATCTTGCAGGCGCTCACCGCCTTCTACGCGTTCGAGACGCTCGTGGTACTCGTGGGCTTTGGCCTTTGGCTTCGCGAGCGCTTCGCGTCCCAAACGGCCTCAACGCCGGACAGCACGACCAAGGTCTCCTCCGCAAAATCGCGCAAGAAGGCACTTCCCGCGAAAGCCGCCGAATAGCGGAGAGGCTTCATCGGGTCTTTGGAACCCACGGGATCTCTTTAACCCCGCGGCTACAGCATTCCCCCGTGTCGTGGTATGCTTCCCCTCATCTATTCATTTTGGCCACATCACGGTGAGGCACTATATGAGCGGAAGCGTTTGTGTGTACTGTTCGTCCAGCGATGCGGTGCCGGGGGTATACTTCGACGCCGCGAAGGCGTTTGGCGCGGCGCTGGCGAAAAGCGGGCGCGCGCTGGTTTATGGCGGGGGCAACATCGGCCTGATGGGCGCGCTTGCCCGGTCCGTGCACGAGCACGGCGGCCACGTCATCGGCGTTATCCCCGAGGCATTGCGCGAATTGGAACTCGCGTACAAAGGCGCGGACGAGTTGATTGTCACGGCGGACCTGCGCGAGCGGAAAGCCGCCATGGAGTCGCGCGCGGATGCGTTCGTGGCGTTGCCCGGTGGGTACGGTACGTTGGAAGAAATGATCGAGATTTTGACGCTGAAGCAACTCCACTTTCACGAGAAACCTATCGTGATTGTGAACACGGACGATTTTTATCGCCCGCTTTTGGCGATGTTCGAACAGATGTACGCGCAGCATTTCGCGAAGCCGGAGACGCGTCTCCTGTACCATGTAGCGGCGGACGCCGCGGGTGCGCTCGACTACATCGAGGGCTACGCGCCAGCCAAGACGCCGCAGAAATGGTATTGAGCGATTGCGTGCCGATAACGAGAAACAATAAGACAATGATCTGCAGTAAAGCACCGGCAATGCGCGGAATCTTCGCCGCCGTCCTCTGCCTGTTCGCGACGGGCATGGGGGCTGTCGCGTGGACCGCCGAAGGTCCGGAGACCCCCGCCGCAATTACGACGGAAACGAAGGCCGCCTCCGAGAGTCCCGCGCCCGAAGTCTCACGAGAGAGTCTCAAGAGCAAGATCGCCGATCTGGACAGCAGGATTACGATTGCGGAAAACCTGATATCGCCCGACCGCGCGCAGATGTTTGGAATGTCCGTGAGCGACATGCAAGAGCTTCCCATGACGTTGCGGCAACTGCGCAGCCTGCTGGAAGACCACATCGGCTTGCTTGAGAACGCGGAAGAAGCAGCACGGACCGAAGCGGACTTGCAGAAAGAGGTCACCGCATACAAAGGCCTCGCCCAGCCCCCCCCGTACACGCCGTGGTTCGTGGACATGTACAAGAAGTCGGTCGACGACAAGAAACTCGAAGTCGAGACGGCGGAACTGGACGTGTCGCGCGCAAAGGACCGCGTGACCCGGGCGAAGGCGGATGAAGGCCGGATCGATACCCTTTTGGCGAAGGCGCGGGAAGACGCGGCGAACAACACCGACTCGTCCGCAACGCCACGCTTGGAGTGGTTGCTGGACACGGCGCTTGCGCGGCGCGAGCTGGCGCAGGAGACGACGCCCTACGCGGCGATGGAAGTCGCGGATGCGGAGCAGCGTGCCGCGTTTCTGAACAAGCAATTGGCATTTCTAACACGGAAGCACGAAGACGCGAAAGCGAAGCTTCGGTACCGGCCGTCGGACCTCGAACAGAAGATCGCGGAGGTCAAGAAGAAACGCGAGGACGTTCAAGACGCGCTTCAGAAGGCCTATTCGAAGAAAGATTCGGCGCGCCAGCGGTTGACGTCGGCCCGAGCGGCCCTCGACGCGGCCCCGGAAGAAGACCGGGCCTCGGCGCAGGCAACCGTGGACGTGCGCAAGGTGGATGCCGTGGCCGCGAGCGCGACGGTTGACGTATTGGAGCGCCGGAAGGACCTCTCGTATTTGATCGAGGACATGTGGACCCTCCGCTATGCGCTGCACACAAATCGAGCGTCGCTGAAACTGCCCGAACAGCGCAAGAGCATGGCCGACTACCTTGAATCGTTTGCGTCGGGCCGGGAATCGTTGACCGCGGAGGCGAGGGCGGCGTGGGGGGCGATTCAAAGTCTCTCGCGGCGCATCGCGGATTGGCAGCCCGAGGATGGCGATATCGCGCAGGCGCAACAGAAGCTCAAGGCGCTCCAGGCCCAAGTGGAGAATTATCCTCCGGCAATCTCGGACTTCGCCGATATCACGCTGCTTGCGAAGAATCTTCTCGGCGAAATCCAAACGGAACAGGAGCAGTTGTCGTTTGGCGAACGCTTCCAGGAAGTGAAGCGCCAAGTACAGACGATCTGGGACTATCCGCTCATCAAGCTGGAGGATAGTCCGCTCACCGTCAAGAAGGTCATTCTCGCCCTCATCATCCTTGTCGTAGGCTTTGCGTTCACGCGCTTCATTACGCGCCAGCTTCACCGGCTCATGTCCTCCCGCCAGACCGTAGACGCCAACGCCGCGGCCACGATGAGCCGCCTCGCTCACTATGCGCTGCTGGCGTTTGTTGTTTTGTTCGCCATGTACACGGTCAACATCCCGCTGACCGTCTTCACGCTCTTCGGCGGTGCACTGGCGATTGGCGTTGGCTTTGGCGCGCAGAACCTCATCAACAATTTCATTAGCGGTCTCATCCTCATGTTCGAGCGGCCCATTCGCATCGGCGACATCATCGAAGTCGACGGCAAGGCAGGCAAGGTCGAGGAAATCGGCGCGCGCTGCTCGCGGCTGACGCTATTTTCGGGCGTGGATGTGCTCGTTCCAAACAGCAAGCTGCTTGAACAAAACGTCGTCAATTGGACGCTTTCCGATCAGAAGCGCCGCTATTCCGTGCGGGTAGGCGTCGCCTACGGATCGCCCACGCGGGAAGTCTCCAAGCTCATCTTGAAAGCGGTCGACGATCACGGGAAGATACTCAAGAATCCCGAGCCGGTCGTTGCATTTCAGGATTTCGGAGACAACTCGCTAATCTTCGAAGTCTTCTTCTGGCTCGCCTTGCAGTCCACGGACTCCCGCGTCGTGTGCAGCGACGTGCGCCATCGGATTGACCGGTTGTTCCGGGACGCGGGAATCGATATTGCCTTTCCGCAGCGGGACATCCATTTGGATTTTGCGAGGCCGTTGGACGTGCGCGTGTTGCCGAAGGATCCTCCGGCCGAAACAGACTCGAAAGAAAGTGGCGAATGAATATAACGACCTTGCGTCGCGCTGCGTGCGCCGTGTTAATCGGATCGGTTTTGGGCGTGACCGTCGCCGGTGCGCGTGAAGCGGACGGCACGCTGGGCCTGTTGCGCACGCCGAACAACGGCATGCCGGTCATCGTGAAGCCGGGCGACGTATTTAGCGTCACCGCCCAGCGCAACGCCACGCTCGCCTTGCGCGGACCCGACAGCGCGACAGAGCTCAACGTGCAGTGGACGGAGGCGCCCGGAGACGCGGCCAAAGGACAATGCACGGTGCCCGCCGGCACGGCTCCAGGGACCTATGCATTGGAAGCGAAGACCGGCGATGCAACCGATACGAACCTGAGGGCGGTGTATGTCGTCGAGGCCTTCCCCCCCGAATACGTGGTTGCGCACATCACCGACACCCACATCGGCTCCACGCGCCACAAGCGTTCGTCCGAGGACATTGTGCGCGATGTATTCGCGGCGGCGAACGCAACTGATGCCGCTTTTGTGCTCGTGACGGGAGACCTGACGGACGGCGGCGAAGCGGCGCACTTCCTGTCGTTTCTCAGCGTGCTGGATACCTGCACGAAACCTACTTTTGTGTGCGCGGGAAACCACGACCGCAAGGAACTCAACTACGAGCGCTTCTTCGGGCCCGATGTGTATTCGTTTCGGTTCGGCGAGGATGGTTACCTGTCTTTCGACACGAAGGATTTTGTCGTCGCGGACGACCTATCCGGGCAGTCCGCGGAGATTCAACTACAGCGGCGCGCCATGAAGGCAGCGCGATGGTCCATTGGGTTTACACACCGATATGAGGCGGACATGGGTATGCGGGCGCAGATCGCCCTGTTCGTAGACGACCCGCTGGACCACCTCATTTTTGGGCATTGGCACAGAGAGAATACGGAGCAACAGAAGTCCGTTCCGTGGAATGCCTGGCGTGGCGCAACGCGTATTACCGTTACGCCCGCCGCCATCGACGGAACCATGAGACTCTTCGATATAGACAAGAGTTCGATTGCTCCACGAAAGGTTCAGGCCGACGTAAAGGTAGATTGAGGAGTGAGCATCATGCGAAATCCCGGTATCCGTGCCGCGACCATTCTCGTAACCACATGCGCCCTGGCCTTCTTGGCGCAATTCGCGCAGGCGGAGTTCCGCGCAGGCGCGGCCGCCAGCGTTACGACGCCGCCTCTCGGCGTCTCGCTCGCCGGAAACATGAACGACAATATCGCCCAACAGATTCACGACAACTTGCACGCGCGCTGCATTGTCCTCGACGACGGAACGGCGAAGCTCGCGATAGTCCTGGTGGATCTCTGCATGATTCCGCGCGACGTCTGCGACAACGCCAAAAAGTTGGCAAGCGAAGCGACCGGCATTCCCGTGGAGAATATGCTGGTTGCCGCAACGCACACCCACACCGCGGCATGTGCGACGCCGGTGTTTCAATCCGATCCCGATCCCGCGTACACCCAATTTCTTGCGGTGAGAATCGCCGACGGCATTCGGTGCGCGGCAAACAACCTGGCGCCCGCGGAGATTGCCTGGGGCGCCGGAAGCGTTCCGGACGAAGTATTCTGCCGCCGGTGGCTGATGAAGCCGGGAACGGTGGGCCCCGATCCCTTCGGCGGTACGACGGACACGGTGCGGATGAATCCGGGCGTGGGCAATCCCGATCTGGTCAAGCCTGCGGGGCCAACGGACCCGGGCGTGTCCATCCTTGCGTTACGCACCCTCGATGGACGGCCCATCGCGCTCCTTGCCAACTACTCGCTCCATTACGTGGGCGGCACAGGCGGGGGGCACGTCTCGGCCGATTACTTTGGATGTTTCGCGGACCGTATTCAGGCGTTGTTGGGGGCGGACCGCCTGGACCCGCCCTTTGTCGGGATCATGTCGAACGGCACGAGCGGCAATATCAACAACATCGATTTCCGAAACGAACGGCCAGCGCGTGGGCCTTACGAGCAAATGCGCCACGTTGCGAACAAAGTCGCCTCCGAAGTCTATCGTGTTTACCAGACGCTCGAGTTTCGCACGGACGTGACGCTGGCCGCGGCGCAGCGCGAGATTGAAGCAGGCGTGCGCAAACCGTCTCCCGAGGAGTTGGAAAAAGCGAAGGCCCTGCTGGCGCAGACCGGCGACGCCAATTTGCAGGGGCTGGCCAACATCTATGCGCGCGAGACAGCGTTGATCGCGGAGTATCCAGATACGATCAAATTCATCGTTCAAGCATTTCGTATCGGCGACCTCGGTATCGCCGCGGCTCCGTGCGAGGTCTTCGCGGAGACAGGCCTTGCGTTGAAAGAGCAAAGTTCGCTGAAGCCGATGTTCACGATCGAGCTTGCCAACGGCTACAACGGATATCTGCCCACCCGCGAGCAACACGCGTTGGGCGGCTACGAGACGTGGCGTGCGCGTTCAAGCTATCTGGCGGTGGACGCGGAAGAGAAGATTCGAGCGACGGCGCTTGACCTGCTGGGTCAAGTTGTCGCAACCAAAGTAGCAGCGGAGGTGAAGCCGTGAGATTGCGCATAGGTATTGTGGGTGTTGTTTCAATTGCGGTAGCCGGTGTGATTCTCGCGAGCGCCGCGAAGGCCCAGGACCCGCCGCGCTTCAAGCAGGACCGATTCGCGATCGGCTTCTGGGTGGACCCGCCCGAAGTCACGGACGAGCGGTACGCCGAAATCGCAGAAGCGAATTTCACGCTCGTGTTAGGCGGCTTTGGGTCTACGTCGCCGGACGTTGTCACGAAGCAGATTGAGTTGTGCCAGAAGTATGATTTGAGACTGCTGGCGTGGCCGGGCAACGGAGAGGCAAGCGAACTGCCGCAAGGCGCGCCCGTTTGGGGTTACCTTGTGCGCGACGAACCCAACGTGTCGGACTTCCCCGCGTTGCGCGCGCGTACGGATGCGATCCACGCGGCCAGGCCAGGCGCGTTGGCGTACATCAATCTCTTTCCGAACTACGCCAGCGAAAAGCAACTAGGCACGGCCACCTACGAGGAACATGTCCAGCGATTCATTGATGAGGTACGGCCCGATGTGCTGAGCATGGACCACTATCCCATCTTCAAGCCGGAATCGGATGGGCGTGATGGGTACTGCGCGACGCTCGGCGTGATGCGCGAGTCTTCGCTCAAGGCGGGTATTCCCTTCTGGAACTTCTTCAACATCATGCCCTACGGCCCTCACACCGATCCCACCGAGGCCCAAGTCCGGTGGCAAGTCTATGCCTCTCTCGCATACGGCGCCAAAGGCGTCCTGTACTTCTGCTATTGGACGCCCAGAGGAGACGAGTTCCCCAAAGGCGGGGCGATTATCGGGGTAGACGGCAAGCGCACGCGCCACTACGACGAGGCAAAGCGCGTCAACAAGGCCGTGAAGAACCTGGGGTCCACGCTCATGAACCTGACAAGCACGTCGGTCGTGCGCGTCGCACCCGGTGCGGACGCCAAGGCCGCGCTGGCCGGATCGCCGATAAAGGACTTGATTCCAGCATCGGTCGACCCACCGAACGACTACCTCGCCGGGGTCTATCGGCACGCCGACGGACGTCGCGCCGTGTTGTTGGTCAATTACCGCTACGCGCTTTCCGCGTGGCCCACGGTCGAGTTCGACGCGCCTATGGACCAAGTGGTCGAAGTGAGCCAGGAGACCGGCGCGGAAGTGCCCGTGCACGACGCAAGCCCCGACATGGCGGGCACACAGGTTTCGTTGGATGCCGGTTCCGGCAGGCTCTTCCTTATGCCGTGACGTAGTTCTGTCTTCTTGCTCCACAGCGCCCGGTCTTCGTGCCGGGCGTCTTGGCTTCTCGCTCTACCTCGCCCCCCGCGCCAGGTGGGCGCTGGACCCTTGACTGCAACTCGTCTCCGCCCCGCAGAACGCCAGCAACGCCGCGGACTGCATCTTCGTGCGGCGGAAAATGGGCGGAAACAGAAGCTGCACCAGCGCATATTGCGTATGGAAATAGAGCGCGCACGGATGCGACACGTTCATCATCCGCCGCTTCGTCTCGTTCATCACCGGCCCGAAGTGCGCCCGCGTCAACCCGTGCTCGATGGCATACTCCGCGACGCGGACAATCAGGCTTTCGTACGCGTGGTGGGTTGTAGGCAGCGTGCGGTCGAATGCGCCATGCACCATGCGAAGCCCTTGGCCGGCCCGGACAAACGTGTGGTAGCCCATCACCTCGCCCTTCAACCGCGTCACGAAGTGAATCATCTCCGGCCGATCAATCCGGCACGTCTCCGCGACGATGCCGGGGAATAGCCCCTGAAACGGCGAATACACGATGCTTCGATTCACCGTCGACTCCATGCATGCCTGAAACCGGGACAGCATCACCTCGGGAACGCGCCCGCGCGTTACTTCCATGCATCCGCCCTTCCGGGCATACTCCTTCAGCTTTCGGTCCACATTGCCGTGCGATGCGACGAACTCTTCAACGCTCCCGAAACCTCCAAGGTCGAGAACACCATCCGCCACGTACGGATAGACCTGCCCACCCTCGTGAAGCCACGCATTCTCCGGGGTGTCGATGACGACAACGCCGCACGAAGTGGACTTGAGATGCCGTAGCATGGCCGCCAGAACGGCCCTTTGGTCATGGCCGCGCGCCACGAACCCCGGATTGGCCGCCGCCTCCGCGCACATGCCTGCGCGTATCCATATAAAGGAAGGGAGTCCCACGAGGTCGATGGGGGCGCGAAACACCGGGGTGTCGAACACGGCCCGGCCATAGGCGCGGCAACGAATGACGAAGGCCAGACCTGCAAGTTCTTCGCCTGCATAGGCGCGCACGGCCTGCGGCATCGTTCCTCGGGCCGACAAGCCCATCAACCGGTCGAAGACTTCCCAAACGGAATGGTCGACGCCGAGATCGTCCAATGCCGCGTCGAAGACTCCGCGCTCCTCGCACGTCGCCGCTTCCGATGAGACCGCAATGCGTAGCGATGGTGCGCGGTTTCCCCCAACTTCGGATTCCACCGTCTTGAGCCCCCGTGTTGCTGCGGGCACAGTCTACCCCTGTTTTCCCCTCCACGCCACCCCCCGCATTTTCATGGATGCAATAAAAGTGGCATTCGTACTATACTTCGGGAAGAGTTTCTGAGGGGACGGGGATTGCCATCGAGACGGGAAGAGGTTATACTGTCACGATTGCCGAAACGGGGCAAGGGAATTGCTTTACAGAATACGCGAAAACTAGCGCGTTCCAACGGGGTGGTATCTGCTTAACCTTCTGAGAATGTTAGAATTGCAGAAGCTTTGTTTGTTGACACATT
>JBHEKO010000646.1:0-3245 GCA_041859475.1 Candidatus Hydrogenedentales bacterium | reverse complement strand
GTGACGTCGAGTTGATCGAACCAGGGGTTCTCGCCTTGTTCGGTGAAGTTCGCGGCCCAGTAGTGGACGCCTTTGATGCCGAGCGCCCAGGTCTGCCAGAAAAGGATGCGGTGCTCGATGCTTGCGAAGTCGATGAAGAAGTTGGCGTAGGGGCGCGGGGGCGTATGATTGACGTACCACCACACTTCTTTGCCTTTGGCGATCTCGCCGAGCAGGACGGAGTTGTTGATGGTGTCGAAGACGGGTACGTGCGCGGCCCAGATCGCGCACAGATCGTGGAACAGCGGCGCGGTGCCGAAGGTCGTGACGACGAGCGGCACATCCGGCGCGGCGGTTTTCCATTGCGTCATGCTTTCGATCAAGCGGGGCCATGCGGGGCGCAGCGGCTCGTCGGCGATCTGGCAAAAGGCCTTGCCTTTCAATCCTTGCTTCGCCACAAACGCGTTGGCCTGCGCCAACTGATCGGGCAGTTCCATCAACGATGGCGGGACCGACACGGTGCTCGCGCCGCCTTGAATCGCCGCGGCGAGCTTCGGCGCATAGGCCTTCAGCGCAGCCGGGTAGTCCGGGCTTTCGGCGGGTAATTGCACCAGCTCGCGCAAGGTCACGCGGTGTTGCAGGCCCATCGCGAGGTAGGCGTCGTCCAGCGCTTGCTGCGTGCCTTTGAACCCGAGGGCCTTGCACCAGCCCATGGCGTTCCCGGAATCAAATCCAAAGTCGGTCTTCAACGCGGGCGTCGTGGGCAGTTCGAAGTCCAACACTTCGACGCGTAGAAACAGCTCGATGGGGTCGGCGTCGGTCGCGCTGAGTTCGATGGGGGCGACGTATTCGCCCGCGGGGGCGCCGGCGGGGACGTGCACGGTGACCCATAGCGGCTGGCATTGGCCGCCCTTGGCCACGAAGGGTTCGAATGGCGGCAAGGCATCGGGCCACATCCCCGTGGGGCCTTCGAAATGCGAAGGAACGCGCACGGGATAGTACGCCACGGTGCTCACGCGCACGTTCGTTTCGGGGATGCGGTCCTTGGTCGTGTCGTTCACGAGGGCGCCGACGCGGGCCTTCACGTCGAACAGGTCGTGGCCCTCCGCGGGACGGACGACGATTTGAAACGATTCACTTTCGTTGTGCGCGAGCACGAGGCGCGCGGCGGGTTGCACCGCTCCCGCGGCTTGGACTTGGTCGTCGGGGAAGATTTTTTCCAGTGCGCTTTCGAACCAGACCGCGGTTGAGCCGGGGGCCGCCAAGGCCCGCTTGAGCGTGCGTTTCCCGCGATTCAGGGCGAAGGGCGCATCGGTCCATGGTTCGAAGGACACGCCTTCCGCGGGCTTGCCCACGACGAATTGGGTGTCGATCCCGCCATGGGGCGAGGCGGTGTCTTTGCCCAGCATGAAGTCTTTGCCGCCGACGGATAGGCGCGCCATGAACTCGTAGACGCCCGCGCCGGGCGATTCCCACGGGAAGGTGCAGCGGATTACGGTGCCGGGTTCCAGGTCGAACTTTTTGGCGGGGAGCCGCCAGACGCGCTTGTTCGACGCGCGCACGCTCGCCTGCATTTGCAGGCCCTTCATGCGCTTCGATGCCGAGACGTAGACCTCCAGTTTGCCGTCGCGGTATTCGATCTGCGTGGCCAGTTCATCCGTCGCGAAATCGACGCGCGTGAGGCCGCTGATCAGATTCACGCGGTATACGGTCTGCCACGTATCGCCGGGGTTCATGAGCTTCGGGACAAACGCCGTCTGAATGGCCCCGAACTGTTTTTCCTCGTTGCGCTCCGCCAGGAACGAGTGGACCTGGTCCGCGTTGAAGACGCCGCAGAGCGACTCCTTCGCTTGGGGGTCCGTCACCGCGGCCCAATTCCGGGCCGCGAGGAGATAGCGGTCGTGGTCTGCGTTCAAGACGCCGTCCACGGAGGGGATGTCGATGCGGTCGGCTTTTTCGTAGGCGCCGCCGGGGGTGACGTCGTTGCGAACCCAGGGGGCGACCCATTGCGCTTCGGTGCCTTTGTGCTCGATCTTCCACGTCACGCGGATGGAGGCCTCGTTCGGCAAGGGTTCCACGGTGCGGGTGACGTGCAAGCCTTTGATGTTCGGGCCGTCGCAATCGTAGGAATACTGAAGCACGGGGCGGTCTTGAACCGTGTCCACGACTTCGAGTTTTTCGTTGAGGCGCCGGTTGGGGGCGTAGAAGTTGCCGACCCCAAACCCTTCTTGCAGGATTCCTTCGCCGCCGGCCATGTTCAGTTTGGTGGCGAGCGATTCGAAGCGCTCCACGAAGCCGCCTGCGCCGGGGGCCAGGCGTAGCGAGGTGAATTCGCCTTGGATTTCGACGACATCGTCTACGGGCGCAGCGAGCACGCACGGAAGGATCAGCAGGAACGCAGCAATCAACCTCACAACAAATACTCCTTGGTAAGGACCCCGCACCAAACCGGCAAATAGTACACGATACGGGTGAGTGGTGCGAATGCGCGGGCGAGGCCGCAACTGGAGCAAGAGGAATCTCAACGCAGAGGCGCAAAGATCGCTGAGGAACGCAGAGAAGAGCAGCCGCAAATCGAGAGACTCGACCACCGATGAACACCGATGAACATTGATGAAGAGAATTGGGCATGTGGGAAGGATTGCGGACCGCGGTAAGAGTGTAAGCAGGAGGGGATGTGGGGAGAATGGGGATAATGGAGATGAGAGGGCGTTTTTTGGGACGAGGCCGATATCGCGGGGACGTTGAAGACCTTACACAGCGCGGAAGAGGTGCAACTGGAGCAAGAGGAATCTCAACGCAGAGGCGCAAAGATCGCTGAGGAACGCGGAGAGGAGCAGCCGCAGCCCAAAAGAGAATCAACCACGAAACACACGAAACACACGAAAGAGAGCCAAGTCGAATCGACATAATTCACAGGATTGACAAGATGAAAGTGGCTCTTTCTTGGCGGGGCTATTTCAAGGCGGTGCGGTGACGGGCACGGACGAGCACGGACGGGCACGGACAAGCACGGACAAGCGCAACGCTTTGACGCTAATGCAAGGTCTGTTGCGAAGTAATGCAGGTTGATGGCAATAGAAACATCTGGGAAATAGCTGGAGAGAATATCGGGCAGTAGCGGAGTGCTCTCTCGTTTCCGGGGTGAGCCCGTTGCTTGGATTTCAGGTCAGGTGCATGGCTGGCGGGCGTGCCTTGGGAAGCCTCGACGAAGTGAGGCCCCTCAAAATAAAAACCGCCCCGACGAGTTTCCTCGCCGGGGCGGT
>JBHEKO010000586.1:0-3703 GCA_041859475.1 Candidatus Hydrogenedentales bacterium | reverse complement strand
CGTCAGCTTTTTCGGAGATGGCGCGGTCAACAACGGCGCGTTTCACGAGAGCATGAATCTGGCCTCGCTGTGGAAGCTGCCCGTGATTTTTATCTGCGAGAACAACCACTACGCAACCTCCGTGGCCGTATGGCGTTCGACGTCAATTGCGAAGATCGGCGACCGCGCAGCGTCCTACGACATGCCTGGTATCCACGTAGATGGCAACTGCGTCGACCTCGTGTATGCTGCCATGGAAACGGCCGTGAAACGCGCGCGCGCGGGCGAAGGCCCGACGCTCATCGACTGCGAAACCTACCGGATTCGCGGCCACTACGAAGGCGACGACGCCCTCTACCGCAAGAAGGACGAAGTTGTAGAAGCACGGAAACACGACCCCATCGAATATTGGAAGCATGAGCTGATCACCGAGGGTGTCCTTACGGAAGCAGAATTCGACACGATGGCGGCGCAGGCGGACGCAGAAGCGGAAGCCGCCGGTGAGTTCGCCCAGAACAGTCCTTTCCCGGAGCCCGAAGAAGCCCTCATGCTCACGGCCAAACGCTGAAGGAGAATGCACGCATATGGCGCACGTTATCGTAATGCCCCGACTGGGGCAGACCATGGAAGTTGGCGAGATCGTCGATTGGCTGAAGGCCGAAGGCGACAAGGTTCAGAAGGGCGAACTCCTGATGAACATCCAGACCGATAAATCCACGCTGGAAGTCGAGTCGGATTTCTCAGGCGTGCTCTACAAGATCCTCGCGACTCCGGAAAACGGAGAGATCGATTGCTTTGAACCCATTGGGATTATTGCCGATCCCGGTGAGACCGTCGATGTGGAGCAAGTGCTGGCGGAGTTCCGAAAGAAGCAAGGGGCGTAGTACATGCAGGCAGATTTGAGCGGCAAAGTAGCCATCGTGACGGGCGCTGCCCAGGGAATTGGCCGCGCCATCGCGGAGGCCTTTGTGCGTAACGGCGCGGTCGTGGCGCTCGCGGACATCCAAGAGGAGAAGGGGCGCGCCGCCGCCGCGGAACTTGGCGCGGCCGCTTCGTTCTATCCCTGCGACGTATCGAACTCAATGCAAGTGCGCGAAGTCTTTGCGGCGGTGGTCGAGGCGCACGGGCGCCTCGACATCGCCGTCAATAACGCGGGTATCAATACCGGAAAACCCGAAGAACGCGTCACCATAGACCAGTACCCGGAGGAGGTTTGGCGGCGAATCATGAGCGTCGATCTCGACGGTGCGTTCTATTGCTCCAAGGCTGCTGCTTCGCACATGGCACCGGCGAAATCCGGCGTCATCGTCAACATCGCATCCATTGCGGGCGTTGTACCTTTGCGGCTTCAAGTCGGCTTCGTCGCCGCGAAGGCCGGCGTGATCCGCATGACCGAAGCCATGGCCGCCGAATTGGGCCCGCTCGGCATTCGCGTGAACTGCGTTTCTCCCGGATCGACGCTCGTCCAAGGGACGCGGCAGCTCTTCTACAGCAACAAGGAAGTTGCCGAACGGCTGACGTCGTTCATTCCGCAGCGCCGCCCCGGCGAAACGCACGAAATCGCAAACGCAGTGCTGTTTCTGGCCTCCGATGCCGGTTCCTATGTGAACGGGCACAACTTGATCGTCGATGGTGGTTGGACGTGTGGTTTCTCGCGGGATTTCTAAATGGAAGTACCCTCAAACAGCACCGATGAAGCGAATGGCGCCATCGTTCAGATGCCCGCCGGAAATCCGCAGGCAAGATCCCGTAGACTTGGTCACATGGTGTTCCGTCTCCTGTTCTTGCTTTGTATTGCCTACGCGGGAGTCTTTCTAGTGTTGAGCTACCTACAAACCTCAATTATCTTTCCCGCATTCGGGGCCGTGTGGCAGACGCCCGCCGACGCTCCCTATCAGTGGGAGTACGAAGATGTGGCGCGCTCGGTCGATGGACATACGACGCGCGGTTGGTACATCCCCGTGGAAAACGCGCGCGCCACGCTGCTCTTTTCGCACGGCAACGGCGGTACCATCTCCGACCGGCTCGAGTTCGTGGAGATGTTCAAGCCGATGGGTCTCAACGTCCTGCTCTATGACTACGGCGGTTACGGCGACAGCACGGGCCGCCCTTCCGAGCAACGCTGCTATGCCGACGCGCGCGCCATGTGGCACTACCTGACGGTCGACAAGGGCATTCCCGCCAGCCAGATTATCCTCTTTGGCGAGTCTCTTGGCGGAGGTGTTACGGTGAACTTGGCGACCGAGGTCACGCCCGGCGCCGTCGTGCTGCAGAGCACATTTCTATCCATTGCCAAGCGTGCACACGAGATGTTTCCCATCGTTCCCGTGCGCCTGTTCCTGCGTCACCACTTCGACAATGCGGCGAAGATTGGCGGCATTGAAGCCCCCATCCTGATCGTCCACAGTCCGGACGACACCATTATTCCCTATCACCACGGCAAAGACCTCTTCGCGCTTGCCCCTGACCCAAAGTCGTTTCTCGAAATCCGCGGCGATCACAACGAAGGTCCGTTCCAGTCTCAGCGCACGTACATGAACGGGATTGCGGATTTCCTCGACAAGACGTTTGTCCGTTGAGCGGCCTCCAAATTCGCCTTCCCAAGCATTGCTGATCAAGCTTTCCTTTGATAGACTTTGTTCTTGCTCCGCGCTCGAAATCAGGCACATCAGTGTGGTGCCCCGCTTAAACGGAGGCAGTGGTCTCAGGGGGGAATCGAATGATCGCGTTACTTGATACCTATGCCAAACGCTATCGACATGCATTGCTCGACGATTGCCTGCCGTTCTGGTTGCCGCGACAGCTTGATTTGGAGTGCGGAGGGTTCCTGCATTGTGTGGACAGAGACGGTACGGTTATCGATACCGACAAATCCGTCTGGGCGCACGGGCGAATGTCCTGGGTGTTGTTTGAGCTCTTCAACTCGGTAGAACCCAACGAAGAATGGCTGCGATGGGGAGAGCATGGACTTCGCTTTCTCGAAAAACATTGCTTTGACGTCGACGGCCGCATGTTCTTTCATGTCGCACGCGACGGCCAGCCCATTCGCAAGCGGCGATATGCGTTCAGCGAGTCCTTTGCCTCCATTGCGTATGCCGCTCATGCCCGGGCAACAGGTGACGCGACGTCCGCGCGACGCGCGCGCGAATTGTTCGACGCGTTTGTTCGCTGGAATTTCACGCCAGGGTTGATGCCTGCGAAATACGAAGACACCAGGCCTTCCATTGGAATGGCCCCGCGAATGATAGCCCTTGTCCAGGCACAGGAACTGCGCGAGTGTCTGGGGGACGACCCGCACCTGCGCGCATGGATTGACCGGAGTATCGACGAGATTGAACGGTACTTCGTGAAACCGGCGTTGGAGTGTGTCATGGAATCGGTTGCTCCAAACGGAGACGTGGTCGATCATTTCGATGGAAGGACGTTGAATCCGGGACATGCCATTGAGGGCGCGTGGTTCATCATGCGCGAGGGAGAATATCGCAAGGATTCACGGCTCATTCGGTTGGGCTGCCAGATGTTGGATTGGATGTGGCGGCGCGGGTGGGATGAAGAGTATGGCGGTTTGTTCTATTTCCGCGACGTCTACGGAAAGCCTGTCCAGGAGTATTGGCAAGATATGAAGTTCTGGTGGCCTCACGACGAGACTCTGATAGCCACGCTGTTGGCATGGAGGCTTACCGGAGAAGAGCGTTACGCGCGGTGGCACCAAGACCTGCACGAC
>JBHEKO010000414.1:0-6020 GCA_041859475.1 Candidatus Hydrogenedentales bacterium | reverse complement strand
CATCGTTGCCCTGGAAGAAGTCCTCGCGGACAAGTTGAAGGCGCGCATTGGCGGCGAGGAAGATGAAACCTATCTCGAATAAGGAGATCGTCCTGGGGGTCACCGGGTCGATTGCGGCGTACAAAGCCTGCGAGCTCGCTTCGCGTCTGGTGGAGTGGGGGTGCAAGGTAACGCCCGTCCTCACCCGGTCCGCCGCGGAATTGATCGGCCCCGCCTCGCTCGAAGCCATCACGGGCCGTCGCGCTATCACGCGGATGTTCGAGCCGATGCAAAATCCGGAGATCGAACATATTGCCGTCGCCACCCGCGCGGACCTGTTCCTCATCGCGCCAGCCACTGCAAACATCATTGCCAAGTCAGCCAACGGCATCGCGGACGACTGGCTTTCGACAACCTTGCTTGCGACAAGAGCCCCCGTCTTGTTCGCGCCCGCGATGAACTCCAATATGTACAACCATCCTGCGACGCAGGAGAATATCGAGAAGCTTCGCCTTCGCGGCTGTCATTTCGTTGGACCCGATTCGGGCAGGCTTGCCTGCGGCACCGTAGGGCCGGGACGGCTCATCGAACCACAGGCGATACTCGAGGCATGCGTGGTGCTCTTATCCGAGAAGCGCGATCTGGTGGGCAAACGTGTGCTTATCACAAGCGGCGCCACGCACGAGCCGATCGATCCCGTACGCTTCGTCGGCAATTACTCGTCTGGAAAGATGGGACGCGCCCTTGCGCTTGAGGCCCTGGCTCGCGGCGCTGACGTCACCATCATATGCGGGCCCGCGACCGTCACGATGCCCCATGCGGCGCTCACACTTCCCGTGAAGACCGCCGTCGAGATGGCTGAAGCCGTCGTAAACTTAACGCAGGATTGCGATGTGTTTGTTGGCGCTGCTGCCGTCGCTGACTATCGAGTCGACAAGCCGGCCAACAGCAAGCGCAAAAAGAGCGGCAAGAACCTTGAACTCACGCTCGTCGAGAACCCCGACGTGCTGGGACTTGTCAACGCGGTGCGGCATCCCGGTCAGATACTGGTAGGGTTCGCCGCCGAGACGAATGATCTGCTCGCGAACGCCCAGGCAAAGCTGAAAAAGAAGGGACTCGACCTCATCGTTGCCAACGAGGTCAACACCGAAGAATCCGGTTTCGGCAAGGAGACATCCAAAGCCATCCTCATCGCGCGCGATGGCGCTGCCGAAGACCTTCCCGTGATAACCAAGACTGAACTCGCCGAACGCATCTTCAGTCGCATTGCGGCGCTTATCGCCGCGCGCTAACCTCCGCGCAGTATCTACTCGCAATCACTCGCGTCCCTCTGCACACAGACCACACTTTTCAGCCCTATCTCGAGCAGAGAATCGACTATCTACCGAATTGCTTCCCAGAATACAACGCCTTTGGTTGACATTGACCGTCCGCCTTGGAAGGTGAGACGAGAGCATGTGTGCTCCGCGACTACTTCGGCTTGTAGTCCGGGCACTTGACCGCGTTTGGGCGTTGGGGCCACTTGCACGCGGAGGGGTGATCGTAGAGGCAATTGTCGCATAAGAACTCGGTGGGACACCGAAACTTGAGCCACCACTGGCGCAGGCGTTTTGCAAAGCCATATTTGCTGGATTTCGTCATCGTCCTCGCCTGATAGTTTCGCGGTACTGTTGCGGAGACACGCCTTCGAATTTGCGAAAGAGCTTGCTGAAGTTGCTTGCATCGCGGATACCCACGCGCTTGGCCACGTCGCCCACGCCGAGCCGTGTCCGGCGCAACAGTTCCTTGGCGCGGTCGATTCGGAGCCGTCCAACGTATTGCGAGTAAGACAGACCGAACTTACGTTGAAGTTGATGGGTGATCGCGGTGGGATGCCGTCCCAATCGTTCGGCCACCTCGTTCAGGGTCACCTGATCGGGCAGCCTCCCGCCGACAATCCGGTTCAGCTCGTCGAGCACACCGTCCGCGGTCACGTGGCGCGAACGTCGCAGGATGATACCCAAGAGGGCCATCGCGGAAGTCACGAGGTCCGTGTCCGTTCGAGCCTGGACCACCTCCGTTACAAAGGCGGGAAATTCGTCCCAACTCTCCGCCGTGTTGAGTCGCGCCTTCTCCGCCGATTCGAGCGTGGCGCCGATCAGTCCCAACAAGCGCGCCCGCCGCGCAAGCAACGCGGCATCTCCAGACGAGGGCACTTCGGCCAGTGCCGCGCGCACCAAAGCCCGCGCCAGCGTCTGGTCGCCCGCGGCCAATGCCGCGGCAATCTCCGCGCCGCGATACGGTGACGTATTCAGCGCGCGGCCTCGCGTTCGGCGGGCAGTCCGCCGCGTCGCGGCCATGGCGAGTGCAGGGTCGCTCTCTTCGGCGGGGGTGACATCCCGCGCGGAGGCCCAGAGGGTCTCGAGCGTTTCCACCGTCCATTGGGCGAGTGCCGGCACGGCCTCGGCTTGCGCCACGGGAATGTCGGTCAGCGGCACGGGGAACATGGGCATCGCGCGGTGTCCCAACGCGACCAAGCCCGCAAGGGCATCATCCACCAAGGTCTGCGGGGCTTCGGCGGGGCAAAACGGTCCGAACGTGAGCACGAAGGCGCGTCCGTCCTCGGCAAACATGGGCGCGGACACACACGCAAACCCCATGTGGCAGAGAAACGGGGTGGGCTTTCCCCGCTGGAGCGCGAGGGGGTAGGCCTCGGCACGCGACGCCCGGCACGCGGCTCTGCCGCCGGGGTATTCAGTTACGTAGCGGCACGCCTCGCACTGCCCCAGTCCTGCGATGCAGGACCCCTCATGCTCCTCCTCCACAAAGTGTACGCTGACCGAAACGCCCAACGTGCGCGACGCGCGTTCGAGCGCCGCCCGGGCCGCGTCCGTATGGAAGAAGGCCAGGGGCTTCATACGCCAATCGTAAACATGGGGGTGGGTTGATCGCGTCTGGCCACGTGTACTTCCGTGTTGCGACCGCCGACAACGCGACTGGCCATCGAATGGGCCAGCTCGTGCGTGTTGTTGTCGTCGCTGATGTGGACCAACACGACCACTTTGAGCGTGTCGTGGGCGATATCGTTGAGGAGCGCGCACATGTCCGCGTTCGACAGATGGCCGTGGCGTCCGCGGATACGCTGTTGCACCATGGCCGGGTACGGTCCGCGCCGGAGCATTTCGGGGCAGTAGTTGGATTCGAGGATGAGACCCTGCGACCCGGATAAACGTTCCCGAACCAGGTCGGAGGACTTTCCCAAGTCCGCAGCCAAACCCAGCTTGGCCCGGTCGCTCGACACAGCGTAACAGACCGGGTCGGCGGCGTCGTGGGGGACGCTGAAACTGCCCACCCGAAGTCCGTCGAATCGAACCTCCTCGCCCGCCTCGAAGAGTTCCACGCGGGGCAATTTGCCGATGGCGGGAGAAAGGGCGTCGCGGGTTTGGGGGGTGAGAAAGACGGGGACATTCAGCTTGCGGGCGAGGGTACCCAACCCGCTGACATGGTCGCCATGTTCATGGGTAACGAAAACACCTTGCAGGTCGTCCAGCGTCTCACCCACGGCGGCGGCGCGAAGCTGCATCTGCTTGAAACTCAGCCCCGCGTCGATTAGGATTTTGACGCCGTTTGACGCAACCAACGTGGCGTTGCCGCTGCTGCCGCTGCCCAGGAGGCAAAAGCGAATCACGCTACCCTCCTCGATTCGTCTAACCCATTGAAATCGTGGAAATTATAACAAGGACCCGACGGACGATCAATTGACAGGGTTGCAGGGCGGCGATATAATGGCACATGAATTGCTATGCGAGGCTCTAGCGTACTATGATGCATATGGAACATGGCCTGCGCCAAACTCAGGTGCAGCGGTTGATGCTGACCCAGAAGATGCAGCAGGCCATTCATATTCTCCAGCTCTCCAATATCGAACTGGACCAGTATCTCCAGGAGCAAATCGAGCAGAACCCTGTCCTTGATCAAACCTCCAAAGAGCAGACCGTCCAGCTTGAGGAACCGTCGCACGACGCCCCAGCCACACCCAGTTCCGACGGCACTCCCATCGACGACAGTTCATTCAATCTCGATGACTTCGCCAGCCAATGGACCGATTTCCGGCGCGAAGGCCAGGACATGTCCCGCAATCCCGACATGGCCGAGAAGCGCGAGTATTACCAGAACTCCGTCACCAAGGAGGAGTCCTTCACTTCCCGCCTGCTCACGCAGCTTCGGATGGCCGCGCCTGACGAGAGGGCCTATCTGGTGGGAGAGTTGATTGTCGGGGAAATCGATGCCAAAGGCTACTTCACGGGGTCGCTCGCGGAGATTGCGCAAGAGACCGGCGTCACCGTCGAGTACGCCGAAGGCGTCCTGAAGCTCGTCCAACAGTTCGAGCCGACGGGCGTTGGCGCACGCGACATCATCGAATGCCTCCTACTGCAGATCAACATCGAGTTTCCGAAGGAGCATCAGCTCAGGACCCTCGTTGCGGACCACTTGGAAGACCTTGAACGCCGCCAAATCCCGAAGATCGCCAAGGCCATGGGGGTCTCAGCCGAGCGCGTCGAAGAGTTGAAAGACCTACTGGCCACGCTGAACCCGTGGCCCGGCCACGAGTATTCGTGCGAAGCGACCCAATACGTCACCCCCGACGTGATCGTCGAGAAGATCGACGAGGAATTCGTGGTCTACCTTTCCGACGACACCGTGCCGAATCTGCGCATCAACAATCAGTATCGCTCGATGATGACGAACGGACGCATGTCGCGCGACGAGAAGCAATATGTTCGCGACAAGCTCGAATCGGCAAAGTGGCTGATCCGCAATATTGAACAGCGTCAGCAGACTATTTTGCGGATTGCGCGCTCCATCGTAGAAGTCCAATCCGATTTCCTGGAAAAGGGTGTTGAGTTCATCAAACCACTCACCCTTCAGGAGATCGCCGACAAAGTCGGTGTGCACGAGGCGACTGTCAGCCGGGCGACTCGCGGCAAGTACATGCAGACGCCCCAGGGCCTGTTCGAGATGAAGTACTTCTTTTCGCCGGGCTTGAGAAAAGACTCCGGCGGCGAACAGTCCTCCAAGAGCGTGCAGTCGATCATCAAGAAGATCATCGAGGACGAGGATAGAACCAAGCCGTTGAGCGACCAGAAGATCGCCGATCTGCTCAAGACGCAGGGCCTTAACATCGCCCGCCGCACGGTCACCAAATACCGTGAGGCCATGGGCATCCTGTCGACCACCCTGCGCCGGTCGTATCAGGAGTCGTAGCCCCAAGGGCGGTCAATTCCAGGAATCCCCCGCAAAGTGGACGTATTTGTCGGCGGCAAATCGCGAAGTCTGCGCAATCTGCCACTGCTGCCGCACTTATAGCCGTCTGGGCAGGTTTGGCGTTCGAAACCCTTGCCAAGTATGCAACTCCATGCTAGAGTTCGATCAGCAAGGTGTCCTTCGTGTCGAGAAATCAAGACGGTGTGTAGCCTCCTGTTCGGCCGGTCCATCGCATAATTTGCGATTCTGGCAAGGAGGTGACTTCGTTTTGCTCATCGCGCCGGTGGCGTCACCCACTGTGACATTGCCGAGCGGATGCCTTGCAGGGCAAGCAGAGTGGGCGGCGGCAATGCCTCGCCCAGTCACCTCAAGGAGGCAAGACGGAATATGAAACGCACACGTCGTGGATTTACCCTAATTGAATTGCTCGTCGTCATAGCCATCATTGGAATTCTTGCAGCAATACTTCTTCCCGCGCTTGCGCGCGCCCGCGAAGCGGCGCGCCGGGCCTCATGCCAGAACAATCTGAAACAAATGGGCTTGGTCTTCAAGATGTATGCAAACGAATCCAAAGGCGAGGCCTATCCGTCTATCAAGATGCTTAACGGCGATACCTGCGTGCCAAACACCAGCCTGACAGTGTTCTTCGAGGGCACGCAGGTCTATCCTGAGTACTTGTCAGACATCAACATCCTCGGATGCCCTTCGGATTCGGACGGTCTGGCGTCGATAAGTGAGGGGCGATGGAATATCGGCAACGATCCGCAGAACGCGGTTCAGCCGTGCGAATTCGACCC
>JBHEKO010000189.1:0-8792 GCA_041859475.1 Candidatus Hydrogenedentales bacterium | reverse complement strand
CGCCGTCATCAATGCCGTCAATCCAATTCGTAGTGCGTTCACGGTTACTTCCTTCTATTTCAACAGTGGTAGGACCTTCTTGAATTCAGGGGTGCCTGCTTCCCGAAGGATCTCGAACAGTGCCATCTCCGTTGTGACAAGATTTGCGCCGGCTTGCTCGAGCCGATGCAGGCCAGCCTCGTATTCCGCTGGGAATCGCGACCCCACTGCGTCTCTCGGGATATACACTTCAAATCCGCGGTCGATGGCCATAAGGGCCGTCTGCATGACGCAGATGTGCGCCTCAATGCCGGTCAAGAGCAATTGGTTCCGCCCTGTCTCAGCGACCATCTCGGAAAATGTCTCATCGCCAAAGCACCCGAAGGCAGTCTTTTCGATGGGATCAATACCTTCCAGTTCCGTGGCAATCGCGTCGACCGTGGGGCCGAGTCCTTTCGGATATTGCTCCGTCCACAGGGTAGGGAGATCAAGTTCGCGTGCAAAGCGAATCAGGCGAATGGCCTGCGCGACAACAGCATCGCCGTCGTGAATCTTCGGTAGCAGTCTTTCCTGGTAGTCAATGACTACAAGTGCTACGTCATCGCGGCCGAGCATGTCGGTTCCTCCTGTATCTCGCGACCGCCGGACTTCCGTACAGACGGGCACATGCCGAATGAACACGGAAGCCCACAGCGTTCGCGCCGCGCGGAAAGCCATTTGCCCGGACCGCACACGGCACACCCCGCATCGGACGAGCATCCAATTCAGGGAAAGGCGAGTATACAGGCCATTTCGCGGACGGTCAACGGACGATGCCTAGTCGTCGTTGCCGAGATCGCCCCGTTCGTCGCCAAGTCCGCGTTGACGCCTGCGACGCTCGCGCAAGGCATTGGCCTTGTAGAAGAGCGCAGGCTCAATGATGGGATCGTGTAGGCCCTGTGTCTCGATGTCGCCATAGCTGACGCGACCGCGGTAGGTGCGGTTCGACAGGATAATGGCGATAGCCTGGCGCGACCATTTGTTGCCCTTGCGCGTGAATATCCCTTTGGAGTGCAGGTAATTCACGACCTTCCCCGTACTACGAGTGGCAAGATACTCGCGAAAGATCGTACGGACGACCTCCGCTTCGCGGTCGTCGACGATGAGAGGGTTCTCCTCGTCGCTGCCACGCCGGTACCCGTAGGGGGCTGGGCCCGTGCCGTAGCGCCCCTGCTGAACGGCACTGAGCTGTCCTCGCTTCACTTTTGCGCCGTGGGTCAGGCGGCCGATGTGCTCCGCGACATCGTTGCGGGGCAACCCATCTTCAGTAAGGTCTGGGGTTGACTGGGGTGCAGAAACAGCGACCTGCACCGTGAGAGAATCTGAATTGGAGCTTCGATCCGTGGATTCCATTTGCCGTAGCCCGTCCACAATTTGGTATGAATCCGTTAATTCGACTGCCAAGTGTGCACCGAACCGGCCCATCGCGCCCCGACGGAAGCCCGTTCCACTAGCAGAGAGTCCCAAGAACTCCGAAGTTAGTGTAAAGTAGACTGCACGCAATGTCAACAATATTCTAACGAATTAAAGGCAAGTTTGTCGATGGCTTTTCGCATTGCCTTGGCGAAGTGTCAGCCAAAGACTCCAGTTTGGCGGGGGGTAGATGGATGTAACGCGCGCAAAACAAATGATTTACGAAGAAAGAAACAGGGTGACCTCCCAACCTGCGGAGGCCACCCTGTTATCGATTTACATCGGAAGTCTAAGGAATTATTATTTCACTTTCTTCTTGGTCGGCTTCGCAAGCGCCGTTAGGGAATTCGGCGTCGTGCTGTACGGGCCGGCTTCGCTGGCGTAGCTCTTCTCGGCGACATCGGAGACTTCCCTGGCGCTCATACCGGCGGCCTTTGCCTCGGCGACGACTTCGTGCATACGGGTGATGATCCGTTTGCGGCAATCTTCGCGGCACTTGGCCTCGATACCCTTGTTGACGAAAACGCCCATGCCGCGACGGGTGTACAGCAATCCCATGACCTCCAGGTCACGGTACGCCTTGGCCACGGTGTTCGGGTTTACACCGAGACGCTCGGAGAGTTCGCGTACGGAAGGAAGCTGGTCGCCAGGCTTGAGCCTGCCGGACGCGATGGCGAATTGAACGTGGTTTTCGATTTGGACATAGACGGCGACGCTGCTGTTGATGTCGATACTTGAGAGCATCTTGACATTCTCCTCCGGCTTGACGCATCGTGCATCGAGGAGAAGCGACGGAACCGGCCCGGCGCCACTCAGTGAGATTCAGATGCGTCTATCAGTAGTTCACACACACCATATTATATCTAGTATAATTCTCCAATGCAACATGAAAGTTGATTTAAGGAGATCAAAATGACCAATGGTCAAGACATAGCACGGCGTTGCGATTGGCGAAGTGTCACGCTGGTTCTGCTCCTGTGCACGGGATCCGCCCTGTCCCATGGTGCCGAGAAGAGTGGGTCCGTGTTTATGGAGGTTACCGACATCCTGCAAAGCAACTTGCCGTCGCGTATCGAGTTGCGTCCTGTGGGAGGAGGCCAGTCTCTGGCGTTTAACCTTAAAGATGGCAAGGGCATGCAGGAATGTCCTGCGGGACAGTACGTTGCGTATGTTTATGCGTATGATTGGGATATCCCGATTCTTGTCGATGTTCAACGTGTAACGGTGGACGCGAGCAGCGCGGCCAACATCAACGTTGAAGTGGTGGAAGGAACGAGAGGGCAGCGCACATTACGGGCATTCGATCAGGACTTCGACTTGGTTTTGGATCGCGTGGAAGTAGCCGAAAAGACCAATCCCGCAGACCCAACGGATTTTCCCGGCGCAGAACCGGTTCCATTTGAATCGCCCGTCTTGTCGAAAGACGCCGATTGGTACAAGGGGGATTTGCACGTTCGTTCAGTGCACGGAGGCGGCAAGGAGACGGTAGCGGAATTGGTGAAGCGCGCGGAGAAGTCCGATCTCGATTTTTTGGCGATCACCGATCGCAACACCTTGGATTCGGTCTACGACGACGGCTTCAATTCGAGCAAGGTAGCGCTGATTCCGGCAATGGAATGGGGAACGGATGAGCGCGGAGTTGCGCTCATTTACGGCCCTCGCACGTTTCCGCAGTTGACGAACAATATCCGCGACGATCAGGGGGTATGCCAGCGGGTACAGGCACAGGGTGGCATATTCGCGATTGCACATCCCTGTTTTCCAAGCGCCCCGTGGCAACGCGGGCTGAGTTACGTCAATGCGATAGAAGTCTGGTCTCGCGACTGGCGAGAGATTCCCCCGCTTGCATTGGACAAGCTCATGGACGAATACCAGCGGCGCGTGGACGACAAGCTTGTGTATTCGCTATCGCGCGCCGCGAAGTCGTCGGACTTGTCGGCCAACGGCCAAGCGGCGATGTTCTGGGACTATGAGCTGGTTCGCGGGTTGAAGGCCAGCGCCATCGGCGGGAGCCAGTCTTCGAGCCCGACGGTGCCGATGGGCAAGCCCATCACCTATGTGTATGCCAAGGAGAAATCGGTTCGGGGGATTCTGGAAGGTATTCGTCGAGGACGCACGTTCTTGTCGTCGGGAACTGATGGGCCCATCATCCGGTTCACGGCGGACGCGGGGAAGGATCAATTCACGGATGTGGCGATAGGCGGAATTGTACCTTTGGGATTGAAGATAGAATTTCAAATGCAGGTGAGCCGCGCGAAGGGGATGAAAGTAGAGCTTTTGCGGAACGGATGGCCGATCCTTACGAAAAACATCGAAACGGACAAGATAGAAGTCCTACGTTTGACCGACGATCCGCCCTCCTACTCCGTCTACCGCGTGCGAGTCATGGCGCCGGGAGAAGGGCCGGGGTTTGGACCTCTGACAGTAAAGGCGATGACGAGTCCAATCTATGCTCAGGACATTGTGCCCGTGGATCTGCGCAAAGATAACCCGTACGACGTGTGGATCAAATTGGAAAGCAAGACGCTGCCTCCGGTCGAGGTGACGGAACGGTCGGAGGTTGACGGCAAGACGCGCGTGCGGACGACAGGCGGACAACCAATGCTGCAGAATCCGAATGAGGGCGACATCGAACTGCCGCCGGGCGCGGAAGTGAAGACGATAGACGCGAAGCCGATCCGCTGAATCCGGGCTGTTAGATTCGGCGGCGCATGTCCTCCGCAACGGAATCGAGGATAACGTCGAGCGAGGTACGTGGCTCGAAGCCGATGGCCGCGCGAATTTTATCGAGCGAAGGCGCTCGATGCCTCATATCTTCGTAGCCTGGGCCGTAGGCTTGTTCGTATTCGACGAATTGGATGGCCGATGAGCTGCCGGTTCGTTCGATGACGCGCTTGGCGAGATCGACGATTGCGATGCGTTCCGTGTTGCCGAGATTGAAGATTTCCCCGGATATGCCGGTGTGTTCCATGAGGGCCATGATCGCAGGCACGGCGTCCCCCACGTAGGCAAAACAACGCGTCTGGCCGCCGTCGCCGAAGACGGTGAGCGGCTCGCCCAGCAGCGCGGAACGGACAAACCTGGGCACGACCATTCCGTAGCGTCCGGTTTGCCTGGGGCCGACGATGTTGAACAGCCGGACAACGACACAGGGGAGGCGTTTGGTGCGCCAGTAGGCGAGCGCGAGGAATTCGTCGATGGCTTTCGACTCGGCGTAGCTCCAGCGGCTGAGATGGGTCGATCCCATGATGCGGTCGTCGTCTTCCTTGAAGACCTCTTTTTCGCTCTTGCCGTAGACTTCGCTTGTCGAGGTAATGAGGAGGCGGCGGCGATAGCGGCAGGTTTCTTCCAAGATTGTCTCGGTACCGCGGATGTTGTTGGTGATCGTCAGGATGGGCTCGTCCACGACGAGTTCGACGCCGAGCGTTGCCGCGAGGTGATAGACTACGTCGACTTCGCGCACGAGTTCGCGCACGATGTCTTGATTCAAGGTCGAGTCGATTACGGTCGTGAGGCCGTCGATGTGTTCGATATTTTCGTAGCGTCCGGTGCTGAGATTGTCGAGGACGAACACGTGATGTCCGCGCTTGACGAGCGATTCGCACAAGTGGGATCCGATAAAGCCCGCGCCGCCAGTTACCAATGCCCGCATGATGATTCCTTTATTGGAGTTAGTTTGGCGCCAGTATACGGGCCTTTTGAGAACGGTTCAAAGATCCGGTAGGCCGTATCATATTCGTAGACGCGGAAAGCAGGGACAGACACGTCTACGCTCACTGCGTTCGCTTCGCTTGTGTCAGTCCCTGTTTTCCGCTATCTCTCTCCGCGCTCCGTATGAATGAGGGATGCGCTCGTCTCGACTCACGGCATTAGTCCTTCACTTCGACCCGGTAGACTTCCATCTGCCCCGGGGCAAGCCAGTGCGAAACCGACACCGCGCCTTCCTCTTTACGCACGGGCGCGGAAGACTCTTGGTTCTCCCACGACATTTGGAAGGCAGCCGTGTTCGCGCCTCGGAACGTGAGACGCGCGTTGGTATTCGTGTCGACCGTATTGTTGACGAGCGCAAACCAGGGACGGCCTTGCGTGTCGCTGAAGCGCGAGACAATCACCGGACACGTGCTCTCGACCTTCAAGGCGACGTCATCGGGGGTGAATGGGTCGCAACCTTCCAAGGGTTCGGGATACTGCATGGCCTTGACGAGACTGAGGTCGAGAAACAAGCGCCCATAGCGCTTGGTAAAGCCTTTGTTCGTTCGCTTGAGCGAGTCGAACACGGGAGTTCGATCCCAGAACTCGTCGACCGGCGCGAGCCGGTAGTTGTCGTGGGGCTGCCGCATGTAGAAGAAGAAGTACAAGACGCCTTGAGCGCCATAGGCAACCGACGTGTTGAATTGCCAACGGATGTCGTCTTCGCTCGGACAGCGATAGTTGAAGTGTCCGACGGAAAGGATCGTTGTCCAGAAGGGAATATTGGCGCGCTTGGCGGCGGCCCCGTATTCGCGGAGGTTTCGGAAGTACATCCCCCACCCCGTCTTCTCGGGGTTCATCTGGCTGTAGCAGTCGTAGCAGAGAAATTCCACGCCGGATTTCTTCACGAAGTCATCGAGGTAAGTCCCCCACTCTTCGTATCCGACGCGGTTTGCGGCGCCCATGTGCCACGGCAGCAGATTTACGAAGGGGGATAGACTTGGCGCGGTCTGCTTCACCGCGAGGACGGCGTCGCAGCAGGATTGGAAGTCCTCTTTACCCGGTTCGTCGAGGATGTGAAAACCGAAGGTGGCGTGGTGTGCGCCGAAGTCCCGAACGGCATCGGCGGCTTGCTGGGAGAAGTCCGCCGGCAAGGGGGTGCGCGAGTGGGATCGAGGATCGCAGACGATTACCTTGATACCGCGTTTGTCGGACCAGTCGAGGATGCGTTGCATGAGGGCTACGTTTTCCGGGGTTACGGAATAGTTCGGGCCCATCGTGAGCGTGATCCCGGCATCCTGCCATTCCTGGATCTTGGCTTCGTCGAAGACCTCGATGGGCGCGTAGTTCCAGAATCCGATCGGAAACGTGTCGAGGCGCGCGTTGAAGTCAGCGGCGCCCGCGACACATAAGAGCCCCAAGAGAAACGTCATGGCACACCCCCGTCGTGAATTTGCGACCATCGTGTAACGAGCGGGAAACACTATAGCAAGATTCGGGTCAGGTGGGAACCGATTCAAAGGAATGAGGCGTTGGAGATTGGGGGCAGAAGCGCGAAGGTATTGCGGACGTTTCGGCGAAACGTCCCTACCTTGTGGCGCTTTGCGCATGCGTGAGGGCAGACTATATACTCGCTGATACATCACACAGATCAACACGGGAGCCTCATTCATGATGAAGATCGGCACGCTTTCCCTCGGCGAATCGCCTCGAATCGCCGTGCCCTTTCGCGACGGGAGTACACAGGCGGAGATTCGACGCGCCGCGGAGTTGGGAATGGACTTGGCCGAGCTGCGAATCGATTTGTTCGACCGCTCGGACGTGGAGCACGTGCTTGCCGAAATCGAGAAGTTCAAGGGAGTGCCGGTACTCGCGACAATCCGAAGTTCATTTGAAGGCGGAAATTGGAAAGGGAGCGAAGAAGAGCGTTTGGCGCTGTTCAAGGCCGTGTTGCCCAAAGTGGATGCAGTCGATATCGAGATAGCGTCGCTGGAGATTCGAGACGGCGTTATCGCGGCTGCCCGCGAAGCGGGTAAGCCGGCAATCGGATCGTTTCACGATTTCAAGGGGACACCGCCATTGCATGTGATTCAGGCGATGGCGGATGAAGGGTGGAAGAGCCGCGCGACGTTCGTGAAGGTGGCTGCGCATTGCCAGGATTGGAATGACCTGAGGACATTGGCCGAGTTTACGCTGCACAATACTTCGCTTGGCGTTGTCTCTATCGGCATGGGTCCGGCGGGCCAGTGTTCGCGCGTGTTGTTTCCGGCACTGGGTTCGTTGTTCACGTTTGCGTCGTTTGGCTGCGGCACCGCGCCCGGCCAGATGGGGTTGGAAGAGACGGCAGGATATATTCGGACATTTTATCCGCAGTCGCGGTGAGGCCATATCAAGTTGCCGGACACAAAATGAAAGCGGCGCCGATCCGCGTGGACCGGCGCCGCGCTGTGTTATCTTCTGATTTTTCTATACGGCCATGAAGTTCTTGATCATCTGCTTGCCGTTTTCCGTGAGGATGCTCTCGGGGTGAAACTGCACGCCGAAGATGGGGTACTTCTTGTGGGCGACGGCCATGATTTCCTTCTGGTCCGTCTCCGCCGTAATTTCGAGATCGGCTGGGCAGGTATCGCGCTTGATGATGAGCGAATGGTACCGCGTGGCCGTGAATGGCGATGGGACATCTTTGAAGAAGCGGTTTCCGTTGTGCGTCATGGCGCAGACTTTGCCGTGCATGATGCGGTCCGCGCGCACGACGTCGCCATCGAACGCCGCGCCGATGGCCTGATGACCAAGACAGACGCCCAGCAACGGGAACTCGGGCCCCAGCTTCTTGATGACATCGATGGAAATACCCGCCTCGTGGGGCGTGCAAGGCCCCGGCGAAATCACGATGCGGTCCGGTTTGAGCGCGCGAATGCCTTCTACGTCGATGGCGTCGTTGCGATAGACTCGGACATCCGGATCCAATTCGCCGAAGTACTGCACGAGGTTGTACGTAAACGAATCGTAGTTGTCGATGAGCACGATCATGATTCGAGTCCTTTCTCCGCGAACTCAACGGCCCGGAAGAGGGCCTTGGCTTTGTTGACGGTTTCTTCAAACTCCCGCTCGGGCACGCTGTCGTAGACGATGCCGGCCCCGGCTTGCAGGTAGGCAACGCCGTCCTTGACGACCATGGTGCGAATGATGATGCAGGTGTCCATGTCGCCCGAGAAGCTGATGTAGCCGCAGCCGCCCGCATAAGGCCCGCGCCGCACGGGTTCCAGTTCATCGATGATTTCCATGGCGCGGATTTTGGGCGCGCCGCTGACCGTGCCCATGGGGAAGGTCGCGCGTAACGCCTCGAACGCGTCTGCGTCCTTTCGGATGCGTCCCTCGACTTCGCTCACGATATGCATCACGTGAGAGTAGTGTTCGATGGTCATCAAGCGGGCGGGCGCCACGGTCCCGGGATCGCTGATGCGCCCGATGTCGTTGCGACCAAGGTCGACCAGCATGATGTGCTCGGCCCGTTCTTTCTCGTCGGCCAAGAGGTCCTTTTCGAGGGATAGGTCTTCCGCGACCGTTGCGCCGCGAGGCCGCGTGCCGGCGATAGGCCGCACCATGCACCGTCCGTCGCGGACCTGGGTCATGACTTCGGGACTGGAACCGACGAGGCAGAACTCGGGGTA
>JBHEKO010000161.1:0-5056 GCA_041859475.1 Candidatus Hydrogenedentales bacterium | reverse complement strand
CCGGCTGGGTCGGCCGGGTAACCTATTTCCTTCGCTCCTGATTGCACTCCATCAAGCACTCGTCGCGCCTCACAGTATATGAATTGCTAGTCTTCGAGCAACGCCGCCTCCCCGAGCGCAGTAACACCATCCTGCCATACCGGCGCCAAGAGGATGCTAACCGTCGTGAGGCCTTCCTCCGCGGTTATGCGCACCACGAGTCGCTTAACGCCGCTGTTGGTCCTTTCGGACGCTACTCGCTCGGCAGATTCCGCGGCAAAGACGGCCCCCTTCGGCTCGAGGATGCTCGCCCGCATCTCTTTTCCGTCCAGCCGCAAGACCGCTGTTCCATCGGCCCCCGGCTCTATCGTCGCGTCGGTCGTCATCCCCCAGAGGATATTGCAGGGTTTCCCCAACTCGAACCGGTCGCGGATGACCACTCCGCGCCGATGGTCCACCAGGGCCACGTCCCGGACAACCTTATCGGCGAACGCCTTATATGCACTCGTCAGGTCGAACGTCACCCGCGCGCGGTCGGCCTGCGACGTGAAATCGAGAACGCTCGCAACCCCTTCCGCGTCCTGTTCGCTATCGCCAAGCATCGGCACGTTGTGGCTCGCGGAACCCATCCGGTAATACTGCCAGCGTTTTCCGCCCTTCTTCTTGTCCCAGTATCCAGGCAAGTTGTAGTTGTCCGACCCAAGGTCGCGCGCCCACCGGACCCCGAGGGCATCCATCTCGAAATTGCCTAGATCGAGATGGCCGTGGTTGACTTGGTTATACCCGCCCTTCACCCCCACGAACAACGCGTTTGGATCATCCCATGCGCTTCGCAAGACGACGATATCAACCGGGCTTCGGAAATGCCGATCCAGGTCGCGCGCTGCCGGGGACTCGCCGGAGGGCGGGATATACCAAATCAGATGCTCGACGCCCGCGTCGCCACCATTTGCCAACACCGCATGCTCCGCGTCGCTGATGGCGGAGTTGCCGTACTTCCTTGCCAGCCAGAACATGCACGGCATCGGCTTGCGCATGCTCCGCTCGCCGCTGTCCGCGTAATTCAACAGCAGTCCCGTGGGGCCGGTGGTGTAGGCAGGGAAGAACCCCGTTGCGCGCAACCCCTGCATATCCGAAAGCCCGAAGTCCGTGCCCAGGGCGGTATCCATCGCGCACAGGCCGAACGCGGTGTACCGGGTCGCATAGTGCCAATAACCAGGACCTTCCATCCAGGCGCCGTCGGGGTCGTATGCGTGGAGCGCCTTCGGCAACGAAGCCACCGCACGCGGAACGATGAATTGCGCGTAGCCGGGGTCCGTCTCGGCGATGGCCAGTGCGCCGACTGTAAGTCCGCTGTTGCACACCTGGTTCCAATTGAACTCCGAGGTAGTCCACCATCCTCCCTTTTCATAGACCGCGATACCGGGCTTCAACCCCTTCTCGATCAGCGCGGTTTTGATTGTCGCGCGCGATCCTTCCGAGAGATACGCGAAAAGCCAGTCATATCCCACTCCGACGGCGTTCGACATTTCCGCCGTGTCGAGAAAGTGCGGCGGGTTCCAATCGGGAAACGCGCATACGGTCAGCAGGTTTGCTTCCGCCGCGTGTGCATAGCGCTCGTCGCCCGTCCACCGCCACGCAAGGGCGAGCAAGGTCACTCGGCGAAGGCATTCCCGGCTTACGCTGAGCAACCTTGGCCCCGTGAGCTTGTGCTCAAGCGGCTTCAGGTCGATTGCCTTATCCGCCTGACTCTTCACGGCATCTGCGTAGCTGCGCAACGTTTCGTCGGTCTTGTAGGCCTCTTTCAGTGCGGCCAAGCCCTCGTCCAGCAACATCAACCGGGGATGCTCCGGCTTCAACGTACTCAATACCGTTGCCGCGTCGATATCCGCCGCATGGACCCCAACAGCCTGTCCCCCCGCAAGCACCCCCAAAAGCAACAACCGCCACAGTCCCAGTCTCAAGAGCATCGGCCAATCTCCTCGATCACGAGTTATTCCATTCTGTATGGCCCAATCCTACCACTAACTGCCTCAAGCTTCCCGCCTGTGGATGCACCCATCTCTGCAGCGACAGCCATTCTCCCTGCTCCCTAGGTCTCCCTGGCTCCATACCTGTCCATGTTTGTCTCCATGTCGCGGGTCCCCCTTGATTCCCTGCTCGCGCTGTGCAACTCTTGGCCCGGAAAAGGGATAGACTGACCAGTGACAGTCTGTGCCATGCCGGGCGTGTGGCCCGAGGCGCGGCACGCCAAGGTCCCCCCAGTTGGACAGCGGCCACATTGGTCCTTGTTCTGGTGGATGCCAAATCCATAGAATCGCGCGAATGGTTAGGGGTTTACACATAAGGGGGAAGGCACGCGCCGTCCTCCTGGCGATCGCGTTTGTGTACGGCGCAGCCGCACAGACGTACCCGTCGCTTACCGTGGAGATAAGCGCGGACCATCCCCTGTTCCTGTTCTCGGTCCCTCCCAGCGGCGCGCTCGACGGTGCCTCGTATGCCCAGCAAGTGGCCTCTTTCTGGGGCGCCTTGCCGGAATCGTTGAAGCCCTATTCCGTACTGTCCATGTTCGTGGACACGCCCGACCCTGCTGCCCGCGACCAAGTCGTGCGGACTTCGCTGCAATCCCTGCAACAGGCGGAAATCCCCGTTGCCCTTCAACTCTCCGACGCCGATCCCATGCGCGTCTTCCCGATAGCCTTGGTTGAGGAACTGCTTGCGGCATACCCATGCATTAAAGGTGTCCTCGTCGCCGATCTCGATTTCAATTTCTACGACCGGTTTGGAGGCGGCGGCGATTTCGGTGTTCCCCCTCCGGCCCGCTGGCTCACCGCAACCACCGAAGTGGCCGCGCGCAACGGCCGCTTTGTCGCCGTACGCCTGGGCGGACTTCAATGGCTTCGCCTCATGAGCAACCCCGTGTACCGCCCGCTCTACGCCCAGTTTATAGCGTGTCGCGCCTTTGTGGTTCCCCTGGTCGGCACGGACAGAGGCGACACGATCCCACAGCAAGGCGCTCTCATGGGCATGTGGCTCGAAGGCGCTGCCGACCAATGGGGCGTGTCGGCATCTTCGGCGTGGTATCGCCGCGCACGCTTTCTTGAACCCGGCGTGTTCGGACGGCGCACCGAAGCCGTGGAAATGCCTCCCAAGCTATATAGGGCAATGATCCTGAATGGAGCCATGGGAGGGGCAGCGGTATACGCGTTCGACATCCCAGGAGACCTTTGGTTCGGCGAACGCGCGAAGTACTGGCAGGAGGCGATTCAGCCGGCGCTGCGCGAAATTGTCCAGCAGGGGTTGATTGCCCGGCGCGAGTTCGTTCAGAAGAAGGCTGCCGTGGCCTGTCAGCTTGCCGTAGCTCCCACCCCCGCGGCGTTCCAGGCAAACCTGCTGGACGTAGACGGTGCGCGCGACCAAGGTTTGCTCATGCTCGGCGCCTATGGATTGGCGCGCCCCGGGCAGATCGCGGAACTGATCCCCAATAGCGGACGCCACTATTGGGTGCCACTGCTGTCGGCGTTCGCCCCCGCGGACGTGTCATCGATGTTTGGCCGAATTGTGCAGGCTGGTACCACGCCCTCCGCGTCGGCGTGGACGCAACTGCTCGATCAGTTTCACCAGCCCGACGGGGGCGGTACCGCGTTCATCACGCGCGTGGGCCGAGGGGTGTTTGTGATGAACACCCAGGAAAACCTCCTTGGTGAACAGACATTTGAAATACCCAGTCTGCCTTCACCCATCGTAGGGCTGGAAGCGGAGCGGATTGATGGAGCCGTCGTACTGAAGTGGCCATTCCGCGAAGGCGACGTGTCGTTCAAGATCTATAAACGGCCATACCCCGCCGGTGTGTTCGAACTGGTCGCCGAAGGCACCGACCGCCGCACATGGACCGATCCCGCGCCCAGCGCCGACGCCGCCTTTGCCTACGCCGTCACCGCGCTCACGAACGAGCAAGCCCCCTATTCCGGAGCCGTCAATTACGGCGATTTCATGGCCTTCAGCACCGCCGAAAGCCGGATCGTCGAAGAGACCGTGATCAGCAACATCGCCCCGATGGCCAAGGGACAACCGCTCGAAGTCGCGCCCGACACGCGCCCGAAGACACAGGCGTGGTGGCCCAACACCGACGGGCTTCCGGAAGCGCACCTAGCCCTTGCGCTGGAAATCGCGGAACGCATCGAACAATTGGACAAGGCATTCTGTGCCGAGGATCTGGATACCGTACTTGACCTCTACACAACCGAATACCAGGACGCGCAGTGGTGGCGGTTTCAATACGTGAAGCGCGCGTTTCAATGGTTCTTCGAGCGCTACGGCACATGCAGGATGGATCGCCAGATCAGGCAATGGGACTTCTCCACCTACGACACCTCGGGCCAGGTCCGCGTACTCCTCTATTGCCGTTTCAGCGGCACGGCCATCAGCGATCCATCCGGCCGCATCGGCCAAGTCCAAGCCTACTTCCCCTGCAACGAAACGGGCGAAGTGTGGATTACCCTCTCCAAAAAAGAAGAACTCTGGCGCATCGAACGCACCGAACCCTCCCTCCCCAACATGGCCGAACTCCTGTCCTTCTCTGCCGGCCCCTACGACACCCTCACACCCGGCCCCGACATCTACAAGAAATAGAAAGAGATTCTACCGCGGATATCGCGGATGACACGGATGGAGACAATGGAAGCTCTTGGAGTGTCAATGAATGGTCTCAAGGCGCCTAGACTCCAATCCGTCCATCTGGAGACTATTCATCGCCGTTTTCGACGAGATGTACGACCTTGAGTCTCCTAAGCGTGCTTGTCCGTGCTCGTCCGCGTTGGTCCGTGGTCGATTTGCTGACTTGCCATTGTCCCCGTCTTGTCCTTGCAGCCGTCCGATGCGCGGTGTCACTTCACGCATTCGCAGTGCTATCATGGGTAGGTTCTCCCGTGTGCTGTAACGATGGCGTATCTCGAAGGGGACGCGTGGACTGAGTATCTACCGGAGGATGCTTCTATGAGATTTGCGGCAATCGTATTCACGGCGCTTTCCCTCACGCTGTCGGCTTCATCTCAAGAGAAGCCGAACCTGACAGGCA
>JBHEKO010000128.1:0-4682 GCA_041859475.1 Candidatus Hydrogenedentales bacterium | reverse complement strand
CTGCACGGGCACGGCCTTCAACGTGCTATCCATGTACGACGAACCGCTGGTCGAATATGCGCCCCTCGTCGCGGGCCTTAAAGAAGCGCGCCCTTTTCTTGATCTCCTCGCCGCGCACCAGGGCAGTGTCGCGCCCACGGGCCTGCACAGCGGCTGGGTGAAGGACACCTACGCCGCATCCAACCCCGACGGCCCCTGGCTCGGCGATCCCGGTTCCCCCAACCACTGCAACGAGCTCTGGGCCACGGGCTTGCCTGCCGCCTACTCGGCGGAGCACGCCGCCGTCACCGTCCTCTCCGGCGATGGCGTCCTCGCCCTCAGCACCAGCCAGATCGAAGCCGCCCTCGCCGGGGGACTCTATATCGACGGCCCCGCCCTCACGCGCCTGAACGATCTGGGCTATGGCGAACTCACCGGATTCGCCGTGGAGCGAGTCGAGCCTATCGACTGTATCGAAGAGATGACCAGCCATCCCCTCAATGGCGCCTTCGCCGGACGCCGTCGCAACGGTCGCCAGTCCTTCTACAAATCCCCCGCCAGCCTGCTCCGCCCCACAGCAGCGGGCGCGGAAACCCTCTCCCGCGTCGTGGACTATACCTACAGCGAAACCGCCCCCTGCTGCCTGGGTATCTTCGAGAACAAAATCGGTGGCCGCATCTGCGTCGCGGGCTACTACCCCTACGAACAACTTCAGAACCTCAGCAAAGCATCCCAACTGAAGTCGATCATGCGGTGGCTGTCGAAGGACACCCTGCCGGCCTACGTCACCTCGTTCCACCGCGTCAACCTCTGGGTCCGCCAACCCGAAGGCCGCACGGCCATCGCGCTCATCAACGCCTACACCGACCCCGCGGAAAGCCTCGAACTCCTGGTTCGCACAGGTGCAACCAGCATGCGCGTCAACCGCATGTACGGCGGCGAAACCGCCATCACCAGCGCCAACGCCGACGGTCCCTACCAGCGCTTCATCGTGCCCACGTTGCAACCCTGGGAGGTCGCGCTCGCGGTAATGTGAAGGCAGATTTGTTGGCAGAAAATGCAACCCGTCTTATAGGACTGGTCCGCCGGACTCGACAGATTCGGCCCCCCTTCGCGAGCCGCGTTGACGTGTCTTCCTCTGTCGCCTTGGTTCTTCTGTAACGGGCCTATCGTGTCTTCGGAAGTCTGCTGTCCCTGGCATCGCAAGCTTGCCCTGGCTTGACGGACAGCCGAACACCGTCATGCATTTGTTGACACCGCATCGCCCGCGGCCTGAATATACGCATCGGTGAAAGCTGCAACTTCAAACGGACATTGGCAAACCCTGGTTCGGCGCGAAACGGCAATACGCGGCGTCCTGCGTGGGTGCGCCCGATTCGCAGTGTTGACCGTATCGGCGAGTCTTGCCCTATTGCAGGCCGCACACGCAGCCGACGGCAACGAACTCCCCGGCATCGGTGCGATTCAGAACAGTACGGCCGGTGCGGGCGTGGCGAGTCCGCAAGATTCCACGTGGGCAATGCTCAATCCGGCGGGAATGGTTGAGCTGGGCAAGCGGCTTGACCTGTCGATGGAAGTCCTGTTCTTCACGCGCGGAGCCGACCCGGAAGGTTCGGTCATCGCAGCGAATCCCTTTGCGGGTCACCTCGAAGATAGAACGCCCATTCTGATTCCCTCCTTCGGAATCGTCTTCCCCCTGGAGTCGGGGGCCATTGGCACGGGCATCTTCGGCATTCAAGGCAACAGCACGGACTACAAACGGCCGCGCTCGACGCTAGGCTACCTTGGCAATGGCGACCGGCGCGCGGAATTGCAGGTGGCGAAGATCCCCATTTCCTACGCTCACCAATTCGACAACGGGTGGTCCGTGGGAGTCTCCCTCCTGGGACTGGTGAGTACCTTCCGAACCGATACGCTCACCTTGCGGCTACGCCCAACGCGGGGCGATTGGCACTACGACTACGGACTCGGGATCGGCTTCCAGGCAAGCGTGTACAAGCGCTGGGAACGCTGGGCGTTTGGGGCGACCTATACCTCGCGCCAAGCCATGCAGCAATACGGCAAGTATGAAGACGCCATCAAGTGGAACCTGGATTGGCCCCAGAAACTCCAGGTAGGCGTGGCGTTTCAGGCGACGCCCAAACTGCAATTGCTGGCCGATTACAAGATCATCCATTGGTCGGAGATCAATCAGCTTGCGAAGAAGACCATCCAGGGCGGCCTCGGGTGGGACGACCAGAACGTCTTCAAGTTCGGTATGAACTATCGCATCAACGGCCTGTGGACGGTGCGCGCCGGGTACTCGCATGCTAAGTCGGCCATCTCCGACGAGTTCATCTTCGCGAATGCACTGACGCCGGCGGTGGGCGAGGACACCGTGGCCATCGGCGTAAGCCATGCCCTCAACGATCATTCCGACATCCACGTCGCTTACCAGCACACCTTCGAGGTGAGTCGCGAAGACAACGGGAAGGGCGATTTGTTCTCGAAGCTCGGCAGGGGAACGAAGGTGAACTACGAGGAAGACGCGCTCATCGTCCAGTATTCGTATAAATGGTGAGCAGACAAAGACGCCCGGCACAGAGTCCGGGCGCTACAAATTCGATCATTTTGCCAGCATGCTTAATGGACGGACATGGCGTAGAAGTACACCGCGAAGAAGTGACAGGCGCTGCCACCGAGCACGAAGACGTGCCAGATTGCGTGATTGTAGGGAATCTTCTCTATCGCGTAGAAAGTGACACCCAGCGTGTAGGTAATACCGCCGATGAGCAGCAACACCAATCCGCCTGTGGGAATCATCTCAAGCGTGGGCTTTACGGCTCCAACGCCGATCCACCCCATGGCCACATAAATGGCGGGCGTGAGCAAGGGCCAGCGGTTGATGTGAAATGCCTTTACGCCGATGCCGATAAAGGCAAGCCCCCAGATGACACCAAGGATGCTCCATCCCCAGGGGCCGCGCATATTGAGCAACGCGAACGGGGTATACGTTCCCGCAATCATCAGATAGATTGCGCAATGATCGAAAATCCGAAATAGGTGCTTCACGCGCGGAGACTGAAAGGAGTGATAAAAAGTGGAGGCAAGGTACAGCGCCAACATGCACGACCCATAGATGCAGAAGCTGACAATCTGCCAGGGATCGCCTTTCATGACCGAAGAAGCGATCAACACAACCAGACCGACAACGCTGAGCACAACACCGATGGCGTGCGTAATGACGTTGGCAATCTCTTCGCGGGTCTCGTAGGTCTTCACAGGTGCTTCCTTGCGTATCTGGCCACGCGCCATCCATGCTGACTGGCTTCTGGTAGCTATTCTAATCTCTGGACTCTGCTCTTGCCAACGTCACGTGGGTGCCTGCGGAATCTCGTTCCCCAACTCGGGTTCCACCGAGTACAGAGTCACCCCTCCGTCATCATTAGACATCCGAATGCCCGGGATAGTTTCAAAATACTCAGGTCCCATGCTGCCGTCACCGACCTCGGTGAACAGAAAACGAACGTGATGGTCCGCAAGAAACGACTGCGCGTCCTTGGCGCTCATCTCCCCTCGAAAAAACGCATCGAGTTTCGCGCTCAAGCGACCGGCGTCGGGACTCAGCGCCCCGTGCCCCGCGACGGTCCGCGCATCCACAAACTGCCCCATAAGGTTGCTCATCGGGAGTGGTGCGGCGATCACGTCGCGCGGTTTCGCATTCTGATTCAGCCACGCGAAGGCAAGCAACTCGCCTTTGGTCACGTAGGTGCTTTGCTTCGCAATGACGTCGACGTTGACCCGCTTCAACACAAACACGCTCGCGGCACTATTCGCGATCAGCAACACCGTGACAAGCGCGATCAACGCGGGGCTCTTCACCCCCAGCCACTTCCCTTTCGGGAATCGAAGAAGGGCCACGCCGAGCACGATCATGGGTGCGACTGACGGAACGCCAAACGTCAGATTCGAGTGAGCGTACGCCGCGATCTGGGCGAGACACACAGGAACGATTGCCCACACAAAGATCAGGCGCTCACTCGCGGATGCCAATGGAAACTTGCGAAGCGATGCAATGCGCGCCACGATTAGCGCGGCCACCAGTCCTAGGCTAAGCAGATACCAATGCAGACCTGGGATCCGATCCCCTTGGTGCGCTACAAACATGAAACTGGTCTTGGACGCCGAAAAATGGAAAGCGTAGTAGACGATAAATAGTGCCGAGACAAGCATGGGAAATGCGCGAAGTGCATTCTTGCGCCAATCGAATCGTCTCGACAGAACGCACTCGACTCCGGCAAACACAAGAATGAGAACCATAAGTTCCCCGAGATTCTTTGAGATGCAGAAACCGCGAATCAAGACCAAACACGCCGCCGCCACATACCACCGTGCGCGGCCATCGCGTTCGCCCAGCACCATGCACGCCATCAACGCGATCCACAGTCCATGCGTCAGAGCGACATGAGGGTTCTCGAGAATCTGCCCGAAGGGATGCAGGGAAACCGCAAATGCGCCCATTCCGCTGCCAAATGCAAACATTAGAAGCGCGATGCGCCGCTGAACCGTATCCCGCAATGCCACGTGGGCAAGGAACGCAAATCCGCCCAGCAGACACAACGCGCCAAAGAATCGCCAGACCTCGAATGCGATACGCGTGTTCCACCCGAACCACCGCATAAGCCGGCCAAGCGCCAGAAACTCGGCGTTGAAGTACGTGCGTT
>JBHEKO010000096.1:0-15355 GCA_041859475.1 Candidatus Hydrogenedentales bacterium | reverse complement strand
ACACCTACAACGAAGACGAGTTACGCGCGTTCGACCAGCGCGTGTGCAAGGGACTCAGCGAGCCGCCCCGGTACGTCGTGGAACTCAAAGTCGATGGCGTCGCCATCACCCTCCGCTACGAAGAGGGCCGGTTCGTCCGCGCCGCGACGCGCGGCGACGGCACGCGCGGCGACAACGTGACCGCGAACGTGAAGACCATCCGCGCGGTGCCGCTGGTTCTCAAGGGCAATCCGCCGCCTGTGTTGGAAGTGCGCGGCGAGGTCTACATGCGGCGCAAGGAACTGGACCGCATCAACCAACTGCGCGAGGAGGCGGGCGAAGCCCCGCTGGCCAACCCGCGCAACGCGACGGCGGGGACGCTGAAGCAGCTCGATTCGCGGCTGGTAGCGCAGCGGCGGCTCAGCCTCGTGTGTTACGACATCGCGGCCATCGGCGGCGCGGAACTGGAATCGCATTCGAAGACGCTTGCCCAGTTGGAGGCCTACGGCCTGCCCGTGGGCGAGCTGGGCAAATCGTGCGCGAACATCGACGCCGTCCTCGACGTGTGCCGCGAATGGGAAACGAAGCGCAGCGAACTCGATTTCGACATCGACGGCCTTGTGATCAAGGTCGATTCCGCCGCGCACCGCCGCATCCTCGGCACGACGTCCAAATCGCCGCGCTGGGTCATCGCCTACAAATACCCCGCGCAAGTCGCGCGGACGAAGCTGCTCCAGATCGTCGTGCAGGTCGGCAAAACCGGCACGCTCACGCCCGTCGCGGAGATGCAGCCCGTGCCGCTCGCGGGGTCCGTGGTCAAGCGCGCGAGCCTGCACAACTTCGACGAGCTCTACCGCAAAGACATCCGCGTCGGCGATACGGTCGAAATCCAGAAGGCCGGCGAGATCATCCCGCAGGTGCTGCGCGCCATCGTCGAGGAGCGCCCAGGCGGCACGGAACCGTTCGCAATCCCCACGGCGTGCCCGGAGTGCGGCGGCGAGGTCCACAAAGACCCTGAGGGCGTCTATCTCCGTTGCCTAAACCTCGCGTGTCCGGCGCAGGTCAAAGAACGGCTGCGCTATTTCGCGAGCCGCGGCGCCATGGACATCGAAGGCATGGGGCCCGCGGTCATCGAGCAGTTGGTGGACAACGGACTGATCAAAGACCCGTCGGGACTTTACGACGAAAGCGTCATTAATGAACTGACCTTGGCGAACCTGGAGCGCATGGGAACGAAGTCCGCGGCGAATCTGGTGGACGCAATCAAGGCGAGCAAAGCGCGTCCCTTGAGCCGTCTGCTCAACGGACTCGGCATCCGCCACGTGGGTGGACGCACCGCGGACATCCTCGCGCAGCAGTTCCTCACGATGGACGCGCTCATGGCCGCGAGCGTCGAGCAACTCAGTTCCGTCCACGAGATCGGCGACATCGTCGCGGCGAGCATCCGCGATTTCTTCGACACGGAAGAAAACAAGCAGTTGATCGAGCGTCTCAAGAAGGCTGAGGTCAACATGATTGAAGCGCAGCGCGGCGACGGAGAAGCGCTGCCGTTGAAGGACAAGACCATCGTCGTGACAGGGACATTGAAGAACTACTCGCGCGAGAGCATTCAAGACCGCATCAAGCAATTGGGCGGACGCCCCAGCTCAAGCGTCAGCGCGAAGACCGATTTCCTGCTCGCGGGCGAGAGCGCCGGGTCGAAGCTCACGAAGGCGCAATCGCTCGGCGTGCGCGTGCTCACGGAAGACGAGTTCGAAGAACTTGGGCAGAGTCCTTCATGAGCGACAAGCGCGTCGCATGCCCCGGCAAGCTGGATCAGGAAACGGGCCGCACGTTGCTTGCCGAAGTTCGAGAACATCGCCCCAAGAAGGGCGATGCGGTCGTGCTCGATTTTTCCGCTACGCAGTCCATGGATTCGCGCGGCGGCGCGTGGCTCATCGCCGTGGCGGACTATGCTCGCTTGCGGCATGCGGAGCTGCGGTGGGAGGGACAGACGGGCCAAGTCGCCGAATTCATGGAACTCATCGAGCCGGGCCTTGCCGCTGCCCTGCGCCGCCATCCGGAACGCGCCGGCCTACTCGTCTCGCTGGGTGATTCGGGGATTCGCTTCTTCAAGGAGCTTCGCCAAGGCATAGACCTCTTGGTCGACGCCATGTATTGGACCCTGATCGCGCCGTTGGAAGGCCGCGGCTTTCGCGTGGGCCTGTGCGTAGACGAGATGCACGAGATGGGCGTGCGCGCCATCGGCATCATTGCCCTGATGAATTTCCTGCTCGGGCTCACCATCGCCATGTTGTCCGCCGCGCAGTTGCGCACTTTCGGCCTCGGCATCTACGTCGCCGACCTCGTGATGATCGGCTTCTCGCGCGAACTGGCCGCCGTCATGACCGCCGTCATCGTATCCGCGCGAACCGGCGCGGCCATCGCCGCCGAACTTTCCACCATGAAGGTCCAGGAAGAAATTGACGCCCTCCGCGGCATGGGCCTCAACGTCGCCCAATTCCTCGTGGCCCCAAAGCTGGTGGCCCTCGTTGTCGTCATGCCCTGCCTGGTCGCCCTCGGCATGTTCTCCGGCGTCCTCGGTGGCATGCTCTGGGGCACCATGGTTCTCGGCTTCCGCTGGGATTACTGGCTGCACGAGACGCTCGCCGCCGCGCGCATCGGCGACATCTTTCAGGGTCTTCTGAAAGGGTTCTTCTTTGCCATCGTCCTCGTGCTCGTCGGCTGCCACAACGGCCTGCGCGTCGAAGGCGGTTCCAGGGGCGTCGGCCTCATGACCACCCGCGCCGTGGTCATGGACAGCTTCCTGATCATCGTGATTGATATGATATTCGCGGCCATCTTCTACTACGTGTTGGATTAGGACCCGTGACGAACGACACCTTTATCGAAGTCGAGAACCTCACCGCGCACTACGGCGAGCGCAAAGTGCTCGACGATATCTCGTTCTCCATTCAGCGCGGCGAGATCTTCGTCATCATCGGCGGCAGCGGCTGCGGTAAGACGACTCTTCTGAAGCACATGACCGGCCTGCTCACGCCCACGACGGGCAGCATCTGCTACGACGGCAAAGACATCACCAAGATGAACGAAGACGAGATGAACCTGCTCCAGCGCAACATCGGCATCGCCTTCCAGTCCGGCGCCCTGTTCAACTCGATGACCGTCGGCGACAACGTCGCCCTGCCGCTCAAGGAATACGGCAACGTCGATGCGGCCCTCATCCCCGCCATCGTGCGGCTGAAGCTTAGCCTGGTGGGCCTTGGGGCCGCCGAAGGCCTCCTGCCCGACGAGCTCTCCGGCGGCATGAAGAAGCGCGCCGGGCTTGCCCGGGCCATGTCCCTGGACCCGCCCATCGTCTATTTCGACGAGCCGTCGGCGGGCCTCGACCCCATCATGGCCTCGGGTCTGGACGAACTCGTATTGAACTTACGCAAGCTTTTGGGGATTACCTTTGTAATTGTGACCCACGAACTGGAATCGATAAAGAAGATAGCCGACCGGATTCTCATGCTCGACATGGGGAAGATTGTCTTTCTGGGTACCCTCGAGCAGGCCCAAACGTGCGACAATGAGCGCACGCGCCAGTTTTTCGAGCGGCGGGCCGATGCGTTCATCGCCCAACGAAGCTTGTGACGCATGCATAGGACCGGAGTATTAAGTAGAGTCGTTCGCGCGGGAAAACGCATCGCGGAGAGGTAGACAGGATCAGTGGCCACCAAAGTCCAAAAAGCTAAAGTCGGAGTCTTTCTCCTGATTGGCTTCTCCGCCATTGCCGCGATCATGGTCTACATCCTTGGATTCCGGACCGGGCACGAACAGCGTTTCGTCATTGTGTTCGAGCGTTCCGTGCTTGGCCTGAATAAGGGCGGCTTGGTCCAATACCTCGGCGTGCCCGTGGGCAAAGTGGACGATATCTTCGTCACCGACGACGGCAAGGCGCGCGTCGAAGTCCTTATCGACCCCAAGAAAGTCCAACTCCACAACAAAGTCGATGCGACCCTCGAATTTTTCAGCTTCGCCACCGGAACCATGTGCGTGGCCCTATCCAACAACAATCCCACGGACGGTCTCTTGCCCGAGGGTGCAGCCATTCCCGCGACGCAATCGTTGGTCGAAAATTTCAGTTCCCAGTCCGCGGACATGATTACCGCGATGCGCGAGACTATCGAGAAGTTCAATACAGCGCTCGACGGCCTCGGATCGGGGGAACTGACGGACACCGTGCGGCAAGTGAAGTCCTTCATCAGCGAGACCGAAGGATTTGTAGAAGACGCCCGCGAGACCCTGACGGTATTGACCGACGATGTTCACGGCAGTGTCGATGACGTGAAGGGCACCATAACGAAATTCAACGAGCTGGCCGAGTCGACTAAGGGTCTCGTGGATACCGCAAACGCAGCCCTTGCCGACGTCCATGAGAAGATCAAACCCATCGACTTCGCCAAGACCGAACAAACCGTCCGCGAGGAATTCGTCGCCTTGTCGAAACGCCTTCAGTCCACCTCCGAGCAATTCGAGAAGACCGCCGCGTCGCTGTCGTTCGATTCCGGAAATGTGCAGCACACCCTGCTCGACACGATGCGCACGCTCAACGAGACCCTCGAAGCCCTGCGCGACGTTGCCGTGCACCTGCAAGACGACCCGTCCGCGCTAGTGTGGGGCAAAGGCAATGCCAACAAGAGGAACCCGAAATGACGCGCCCCCTAACCACAGCAATTGCGTTGGTCATGCTGGCCGGTTGCGCCACGCGCTCCTATACGCCGACCGTCCGCTACGCGCTTACGCCAGACGTGACCGTGGCGAAGACCGAGCCGTCCGACCGGACGCTTGCAATCCGTCCCTTTGAAGCGGCGCGCCCCTATGGCCAAATGATCGTCTACCGCGAAGCAGACAACGAACTGGGCCAATATGAAGACGTTGAGTGGGCCGAACTTCCGCGCGATGCCGTCGTGCGCGCCCTGCTCGATGCCGTTATCGCCACGGGGCGCTTCGCCGACGCAGGCCTCGCGACGAACATGACCAAGCCTAATCTCATCCTCACGGGACAACTCCGCAAGTTTGACCTCGACCGCACGGCAAAGCCTTGGACGGCTGTATGTGAGGTGCGCCTGGAATTGCGCGAGACCTTTGGGCCCGCCCTCCTCTACGGCGAAACCATCACCGCCACGCAGCCCCTCGCCGAGAACGAAGTATCCGCGCTGCCGCCCGCCATGAGCGCCGCCGTGGCGCAAGCGATCCAACGGGCCGCCACGGAAATCGCGAAGAAGTAACTGCGCGACACTTCCCGGGAGGTTTGACGACTGCGCAAATGATCCGTTCGGTAAGCGTGTCTGTATATCGATTGCCGGATTCGAGGGTGCTCGAACATTGAAGGGAGATCTCGCAATGGGCTGGGGACGCTATTTTCTTCTGGGTGACTTTGGACAACAGTTGGATCTCTCCGATCAGAAGGCGGAAATGGAGCGAATGCGGTATGAACTCGAGCACAGCCGCATGTCCGCTTCTGCGGTGTCGAGCGATACTTCCGGCCTGCGCCGCGAAATCGACACGCTTCGGCGCGACAATGACGAATTGCGCATGTACATTGCCGCAGTGATTCGACTGCTGCTGTCGAAGGGCGTCGCTTCCAGCGAAGAACTCGCGGCCATCGTTAACGCCGTCGATTCCGAAGACGGCCTGCCGGACAGTCAGTATTCGGGTCCGGTGCTCTGAGTGAAGAAGGATTGGCCTCACCGGTAGGGGGCGCTTTCGCCGAAAAGCGCATCTTCGATACTTGGCGAAGACCACAGTCTCCCCGGACGGTTTGGCGTGTGTTCGTGCGAAATCCGGGCTAGATGGTCAGGGCAGGTACTGCGTGTATTGGACCATGCCGGGTTGCTCAGGCATTGTGGGCATCTCCGGAGGCGAGGGTCCGTCCAAGGCCAGAGCGATTCCCGCAATGCCTATGGCGAGCGCGTTGATTGCCGCGTGGATGAGTGTGGTGGTTCCGACGGCTTTCCAGAAGCCGAGTGGCCGCCATGCGAGGTACGCGCGCGACATGATGTAGAAGGGCCACACGACGCCGAGGGCGTTCACCGGCGAATTGACGAGGTGCAGCAGTCCCCAAGACACGCATGATATCAACGCCAACCGGCGCACGTTTCCGCTGAAGAAGGTGGCTATGCCAAAGAAGAGGGCCATCAGCATCGTCTCGATGTGAGGCGCAACGACAACCATCCCGAATGCGGCCAGCAAGAAGTTGGTCTCAACCATCTCCACTCGAGGGTCGTCCGTTCCGAAGAGCGGTTGCGCGATTGTGGCAACGAGGAGTGCGCCGGCAAATGCGGTCAGGGCCATTCGCGCGACATACCACCAAAGCCTGCCGCCCGGCTCGAAGGTGAACACGCGCCTCCTGGGTGAGGGATCGCCGACAGTGGGTACTTCCAATTCCATACTCAGAGCATAGCACAGGCCGGAAATGGAATTCGGGTGTGGCGACCCTTGGCCGCCACACCCGATTGGAAGGTTTCTCGTTACCTCTCCGCGAATAGATGTCGTAATACAGATGGAACTCATGCGGATGCGGGCGAAGTTCCATGGCCAAGCACTCGTGTTCGCGCTTGTAGTCGATCCACGTCGAAATCACGTCCTTTGTGAACACATCGCCTTTGAGCAGGAAGTCGTGGTTCTTCTCGAGGTTGTCCAAGGCTTCGCGGAGGCTGCCGGGCGTCTGCGGAATCTTCGCCTTTTCTTCGGCGGGCAGATCGTACAGATCCTTGTCCATCGGCAGACCCGGATCCAGCTTGTTTTGGATGCCGTCCAGGGCGGCCATCAGCACGGCCGAGAACGCCAGGTACGGGTTGCAGGACGGATCGGGTACGCGGAACTCGATGCGCTTGGCCTTCGGGCTCGGCGAGTACATGGGGATGCGGCAGCACGCGCTGCGATTGCGGCTCGAGTAGGCCAGGTTCACGGGGGCTTCGTAGCCCGGCACCAGGCGCTTGTACGAGTTCGTGGTCGGGTTGGTGATAGCCACCAAGGACGGCGCATGCTTCAGGAGTCCGCCGATGGCCCACAATGCTTCCTGGCTCAGACCGGCGTACTTGTCGCCAGCGAAGAGGGGCTTGCCGCCCTTCCACAAGGAGAGGTGCGTGTGCATGCCCGAGCCGTTGTCGCCGTAGAGCGGCTTCGGCATGAACGTTGCCGTCATGTTGGCCTGGAAAGCCGTGTTCTTGATGATGTACTTGAACAGCGTCAGCATGTCGGCCATCATCGTCAGCGAATCGAACTTAAGGTCGATTTCGCACTGGCCGGCCGTGGCCACTTCATGGTGGTGCGCTTCGACGTTCAGCCCGCTATTGAGCATGTGGTCCACCATGCGGCTGCGGACGTCCTGCAACCGGTCGGACGGCGGTACGGGGAAGTAGCCTTCCTTGTGACGCAGCTTGTATCCGAGGTTCGGATTCTCGTCGCGCCCGCTGTTCCAAATGGCTTCAACGCTATCGACTTCGTAGAACGACGAGTACGAATTCGAGTCGTAGCGAATGCTGTCGAAGATGAAGAATTCGGCCTCCGGTCCGATAAACGCCGTGTCGGCGATTCCCGTGGAGATCATGTAATTCTCGGCCTTCTGGGCGATGCAACGAGGGCAACGGCTGTAGCGTTCCTTCGTGATCGGGTCGAGAATGTTGCAGTACAAAATCAAGGTCTTGTATTCGGTGAATGGGTCCATCACCGCGGTCTTGGGATCGGGGAGCACGAGCATGTCGCTCTCATTGATTGCCTGCCAGCCGCGAATACTGGACCCGTCGAACCCAAGTCCTTCTTCGAACGTATCCACGGAAAGGTGTTTCGCGGGAATACTGAAGTGCTGCATCAGGCCCGGAAAGTCCATGAACCGCAGGTCGATGAACTTCACGTCCTCCTTTTTCACCAAATCAACAACGTCTTTCGGGCTAGAATCCTTGTGCATAGTTCCCTCCGTACATCCTCAGTGCGCCTGTTACGCGTTCAACCGACTGGCGGCCCGCGCCGTCAATATCAACTAATCGCGATCTCTCCAGTTTCTCCCGTTCGGATGCGAATGGCTTCATCCACACTCGACACGAAAATCTTGCCATCGCCAATGCGGCCCGTCGAAGCGGCCTTCACGATTGCGCCGACGACCTGTTCGACGCGCCCGTCGTCCACAACGATTTCGAGCTTCACCTTGGGCAAGAATTCAACCACGTACTCGGCCCCTCGGTAGAGCTCCTTATGGCCTTTCTGCCGTCCGAATCCTTTGACCTCGGTCACCGTCAATCCCTGGATGCCCACGGCAGCCAAAGATTCCTTAACCTCTTCGAGTTTGAACGGTTTGATGATGGCCTCGATCTTTTTCACTGGATTCACCTCACGTTTTGTCGTACGTCTGCACTGAGTAGGAACTTACGGGAATCCGCAGTATATCCCCAGTACTCCGAAGACCACAACGATACTTCTTCGCTGTGAACGGTCGCCGACGACACGATTCTCTGAAGACAAGCAGGTCTTGTGCCAATGTGTCCAAGCTTCGTGAGTCAACACCGTTTTGCTGCCCGTTTTACGGAATTGCCCCTGGCGGGGCAAGGGGAGCGCCCTTCCATGCGTGGGCGAATCTTACGGATTGGTCGCTTTCCTAATCCAAAAAATACATATTGGTAGTGTCGTGGCTCCTCCGCTAGTGAGCCGGCTTCGCGCTCTTGAGGAGCAGCAGGAGCAGTACCGTGGGCTCAATTGCCGCCACGGAATGCTTCAGATTTGCCGCCATGTGGATCCAAGCCCCTTCCGCAAGCGCGTGGACGTCCGAACCCAAGGTGACATTCGATTTTCCCCGCAGCACATGGATCACGGCTGGCATGGATGCCGTGTGCTCCGAAAGTTCCTGTCCCGAGTCCAAGGCCATGAGCACGACTTTCAGGGCGTCGTCCGCAAAAGCTGTCTTGCTGACGATGCTGTCTTTTTGGACAGCGATTTCATCGACAATACTATTGACCAGCGTGTACATATCCCTTGTCTCCTTCTGAGTGTTCCCTCAATACGGCTGCACCGCGCCACGGACCAAGTCCCGGTCCAGATGGGGATTCGTAACCGATGGCTGCGCCTTCTATACTCACTCGCGAGTCTTAGCTGCATCCATCGCATGACGCTACAACCTTCCAGAGGATTTTCTTATGCCGTCGCAGAATGATAAGCCCGGCGCGGACAGTGTCTCGGCCGTGCATCCACTGACCATCGAATTCACAGTCTACTACACCGTTCAGCCGCCCGAAAACGAAGCCGGGAAGCCGCCTGCGCTTTTACTTGCCTTGCATGGGTACGGGCAGAAGTGTAGGGGATTCATGCGCCAGTTTACAGCACTGCGTAAACGCAACATGCTGTTGGCCGCCCCCCAGGGCCCCCATCAGATTTATATGCAAATGGACCCCAAGAAGGTTGGGTGCAATTGGCTGACCGTGTACGAAAAGGAAAACTCGATTCGCGACTTCATCGGCTATATGAACCGGCTCGTTGCCAAGGTTGGGGAGCGGCACGTGTTCGATCCGCGTCAGGTGTATGTTCTTGGGTTCAGCCAAGGGGTCTCAATGGCTTACCGGCTTGCCGCGTCGCAGACGATGCCTATCGCGGGACTTATCGCCTGCTGCTCCGACCTTCCTCCCGACGTTGCGGAAAGACTCCCAAGCATCGCGCCGTTTCCCGTGTTGTTGGCGCATTCGCCCGACGACCCCGTTGCACCCCCGGAAAAGGGGGACGATGCGGAACGGCAGTTGAGCCAGCACGGCTTCCCCGTGACGCGGTTGGTGTACGAAGGCGGGCACGTCATTACGGATGAAGTCGTCGAGAGGACCGGAGATTGGATTCAAGAGCAGGTGAAGATGAAAGGGGAAGGACTTACGACGGATTGACCGGGTTGAAACCTGGAAGGAGCAGGGACAGTCTAAAAAGCACGAATGGAGGAACGCTTACACGCTCCTCCACTCGCTACGAATTCGCTGGATTCTTAGATTACAGAACTTCGTTCAGAACCCAAAGAACAATAATCCACCAAAGAAGCCACATAGTAAGACCTCCTCTCCTGTGTTTCCTCTCACACGCGACCAATTCCCACCTAAGGCTCGTCAGGAGCCGTCGGTGACGGGTGGCTCATGTCACCACCTGCGATAGCTTACCCAAAACTCCGGCAGATTTCAAGTCAAAAATGATCTGCAATTGGGCACATGCTGCGCCCCCCCTCCGGGAGGCACGAGATACGGTATGCGGGCCGCCACATCCAGCGCGAAATCGCGCAGCTCCTCCGAGTAGACGTACTCCTGTTTCTCACAATTCGGATGTTCCGGAAAGTTGCGCCATTTCTATTTGCCGGCTCGGTCCGCTGCGTAGGAGCGAAGGTTCTATGCCGGAGAGTCTTGCGCGAAGGCGCGAGGGCGGGCCTGCTTTCGATGTCAATTGAATAGCCACTGCGAGAAATGCGAATAGTTGCGTGTGCCGCTCATCGTACTAAGAGGGTCTTCAGGTCCGTCCCCAAACGCGCAGGGTTTCATACAGCACGACGCCGAATGCCGTCGCGACGTTGATGGTGTTCTTGTATCCGCGCATGGGAATGCTGACCACGGCATCGCACATCGCCAGCGTTTCCGGCTTAATTCCCCACACCTCGTTTCCAAACACAATCGCAACAGGCTGAGGCCAATCGAATTTCGTGTGCGACACGGAAGTCTCGGTCACTTCAATCGCGACGCATGTGATGCCTTGGCTTCGAAGGACTTCTATTGCCTGCGCCGTGGATTCGTGGTGGGTCCAAGGCACATAGTCGTGCGCACCCAGGGCGGTCTTTGTGAGCTTGGGGTTAGGGGGAAACGCCGTCAGACCGCACAGGTGAATATGTTCAACCGCCCCTGCGTCGGACGTGCGAAATATCGACCCCACATTGAACGCACTCCGGAGATTGTCCAGGACAACATGGACTGGATTTCGTTCCATGGGCGGCAATTGTTCGGGGGGGACACACCGATAGTGCGGCTCCAGCCGCGCTTCAAGTTCAGGAATGGAATTACTCATACGCCGTCGGCCGTCCTCGGGGTCAATGGGGGAATTCACGCTACCGGGGTAGTCTACGACGAATGCGGCCTTCGATTCACGGTGAGCGACATGCGGGGTAGCATCGCAACGCGCCGGAGCGGTGACCAGGTAGGGACATTTCGCCGAAACGTCCGGGGGGCAGAGGCCCGCAGGTAGGGACATTTCGCCGAAATGTCCGGGGGGTAGAGGCCCGCTGGAATGGGCGAAGAGGCGCTTTCGGCGAAACCGCCCTACCTAAAATGCGTCCTCGCTTTCGGCGAAACCGCCCTACCTAAAATGCGTCCTCGCTTTCGGCGAAACCGCCCTACCTAAATGCGTCCTCTCTGCTGGCGAACCACAGGGCAACCATGGAGGTGCGGACACTCTGCTCCTGGTGGACATCTCCCAGCCCAAACCCGAATTTGAACGACTTGGGCTTTGTTTGCTAAACTTCGGTGTTTCCGCGATTTGTGGAGGCGGACTATTGTGAATGCACTAGAGGTTGCCCTTGCAGCCATTACCCGCGAGGGGTTGTCCCTCAAACGAGTAGTGGACGCCGACGCAGTCCGTCCGGCAAATGTGCGCGACTTGGCCCTTGGGCCAATCACGGTGTCCGGCGTGCTGTCGGATGTCGATACCGAATTCATTTTTCGGGGCCGCGTGTCGGGGACGTTTCTTGGGACGTGCGACCGGTGTTTGTGCGAAATCGAGTTGCCGTTCGACACGGACGTGATCTGGGTTTTTGTCCAGGGTTCTGCGCGAAATCCTCTCGAGGATTTGGCCGCGGAAGACGATGAGGACTTGGACGAGGATTCGGGCGTTATTTTTTTCGACGGGCTTTCCATCGACCTTGCGCCCCCCACGTGGGACGAAGTGGCGTTGGCGATGCCCGCCAAGATGTTGTGCGACGAAGACTGTGCGGGGCTATGCCCGCAATGCGGCACGAATCTGAATACGGCCTCGTGCGGCTGTGTTCCGAAGCCGGATACGAGATTCACGGAGACGGGCCTAAGCAATCTCGCGGACCTGTTTCCCGACTTGACTAAAAAACCGAATGGGTTGGAGGACTGACAGTGCCTGTACCAAAGAGAAGAACCGGAAAAACCGGAAAACGTACGCGCCGTTCGCATCACGCGCTGACGAAGAAGATTTTTTCCGATTGCCCAAGCTGCGGCGAATCGATCATGCCGCACCGGGTTTGCCCGAAGTGTGGGCACTACAGAGAGCGCCTCGTAGTCAACGCGGACAAGCTGTAATCGCCAGCCTAGGATCGGCCGGGGAGCCATGATGCGCATTGCCATCGATGCCATGGGCTCGGACAACGCCCCGTATCCCGAAGTACGCGGGGCGTTGAAGGCGAGTCTGTCGCCCGATTTGCAGCTTATCTTGGTCGGCAACGAGACCAAGCTCCGGGAAGCACTCGGGAAGAACATCAGCCGCAAGAACATCTCTATTGTTCACGCGTCCGAAGTCATCACGATGCAGGACTCGCCGATGGTGGGTGTCCGCAAGAAGAAGGACGCGTCGCTTTCGGTAGCAATGCGGCTCGTGAAAACGGGCGCGGCGGACGCCGTCGTCAGCGCAGGCAATACCGGGGCCGTCATGATGGCCGCGAGGACCATACTCCGGCCTATCCAGGGGGTTGCGCGCCCTCCCATCTGCCAGCTTCTTCCCACGACCACGGGCACATGCCTTGTGCTCGACCTCGGGGCTAACGTGGACTGCACGGCGAGGCACCTGTGCGACTTCGCGGAAATGGGCGTCGTGTATTCGACCCAGGTGCTCGGCAACGAGAACCCCAGGGTGGGCCTGTTGAATATCGGCGAAGAACAGGCCAAGGGCAACGATTTGTCCAAGACGGTGCATCGCATCCTCAGCGCTGCCCCGCATGTAAACTTTATCGGCAATGTCGAACCCAAGGCCTTCTTCAAAGGCGCGGCGGACATCGTCGTGTGCGACGGATTCGTGGGCAATGTCGTGCTCAAGACGAGCGAAGCCGCCGGGTCGCTGGTCAAGACGCTGCTGACCCGCGAACTCAAGTCAAGCATCATAAGTATGATCGGCGCTTTCCTGAGCCGAGGCGCTTACAAGCGGCTCAAACGCGTCATCGATCCCAATGAGTATCACGGCGCACCCTTGCTCGGGGTCAACGGCATCGTCATCATCCTGCACGGGGCCTGCTCGGCAAAGGGGGTGGCCAATGCCATCAAAGGCGCGCAGTTGGCAGCCAGCAGGGACATCATCAGTCTCATCCGGGACGGGCTGCACGAAGTTCTCGTCGCCGAGGAGGCGCTTGTCCAGGCCTCGGAGACATCCCGGGAAGACGCGGAGGCGGAACCTGATTCCGCAACCGCATAGAAACGGTTCGTGGTCAGGAAACGTGGACTCCCTGTCTGCGACATACATAACGCGGAGGTCGGCTCGTGAGCGAATTCCAGGGTAAAGTCGTGTTGGTCACCGGCGGTACGCGCGGCATAGGCAGGGCTTGCGCCCTCGTCTTCGCCAAAGAAGGCGCGATGGTCGCCGTCTGCGGACGCTCCGCGGAAACCTCCGAGGCAGCCGCACGCGAACTGGCCCAGGAATCCGGCGGCAGCGTCACCGGCTTTGGGTGCAACATCGCCGACTCGACGTCCGTGGACGCCATGTTCAAGACCATCGGCGAATCCCTCGGCGCGGTATCGATCCTCGTCAACAATGCGGGCATCACCAAAGACGGTCTCCTCCTCCGGATGAAACCCGAGGACTGGTCCGCTGTGGTGGATACGAATCTCACCGGCGCCTTCAACTGCACACGGTCGGCGTTGCGCGGCATGATCAAGCAACGCCACGGCCGCATCATCAACATCTCGTCGGTCATCGGTCTTCACGGCCAAGCCGGCCAGGCCAACTACGCCGCCGCCAAGGCCGGCCTCATCGGCTTCACCAAAGCCACCGCGCAAGAAGTCGCGTCGCGCAACATCACCGCCAACGTCATCGCTCCCGGCTACATCGAAACCGATATGACGGCGGGCTTCACGGAAGATATCCTGAAAGTCCTGATGGAGCGCATCCCGCTCGGACGCTCCGGCACGGTCGACGAAATCGCGGGCACGGTCAAATTCCTCGCCAGCGACACCGCCGCCTACATCACTGGGGCTATAATCCAAGTCGACGGCGGATTGGGGATGTAGTCGCATCGTTTCGGCTCTCCTTCTCATGCTGTGGTTGTCAAAGTAGCTTGACGTGAGAGCCCTGTAACTTTTGCTGCTTATTGGTTGCTTTCCACGCATAGGACGAAGCCAAGGAACTTGAAGGGCCAAGGTTCTGTGCTGGACAATATCGAAAGAGTATGGCGCAGTAGTGCCAGACAGTATGGTCGCTTGGGGGTTGGGGAACGTGAACACGCCAATTGAAACCAACAGAGTGCAAATCCCGGACGAGACGCTGAACGCTTGGCAAGAAATTGTCGATCTCATTGCCGAGATAGGCGGTATTCCAGCTAGCCTCATCATGAGCTTGTCCGGCGAGGACATCGAAGTCCTGGTATCAAGTAAGGGTTCTGAAAACCCGTACCATCCCGGAGATAAGGAGAAAGTCTGGGGGAGTGGCCTCTACTGCGAAACAGTGCTCAAGACGCAGGAGAAACTCCTCGTTCCCAATGCAACCCAAGATCCCGCCTGGAACCACAATCCTGATATCAAATTGAATATGGTCTCTTATTTGGGCATTCCGATACTCCTTCCAGACGGAGGTCTTTTCGGGACTATTTGTGTCTTGGATCGGAAGGAGAACCATTATTCGATTACGTTTGAAAGGCTCCTGGTGAAGTTTCGAAACTTGGTGCAGTCGAATCTGGTGTCCATCTATTTCAATCACATCCTGGGCGAAAAGAACAAGAAGCTGACAGACTACCTTTGGGAACTTCAGTCGCTGCGTGGAATCGTCCAGATCTGTTCAAGCTGTAAGAGCCTCAAAGGCGCCGAGGGGGACTGGCACCCCATCGAGCACTATTTTATCCGGCATCCCGAGGCCGTCTTCAGTCATGGGATTTGCCCCACGTGCATGGAGAACCTGTACCCCGGAATGGACCGGAGCCAGGACACGTAATCGACATCCGACGGTCAGAGTTGGTCAGTCCATTGGCCGGATAGCGGGGAAACTGGGGACTTTGGAGAACTCTTCAAGCGCATCTCGCACGGCCTCTCCAGCACCGCCAAGTCTCGCGCCAGCGATACCGTGGCGAGCATCACCGGTGCTATAATTCTAGTCGACGTTGGTTTGGGGATGTTGAAGTTACTGCGCTCTTGACCAAGGGGGGCACGACCGAGATATGTCTGAC
>JBHEKO010000063.1:0-6219 GCA_041859475.1 Candidatus Hydrogenedentales bacterium | reverse complement strand
AGCGACGCAATCAACATGCCCTCCAGCACGCGGTACGGATACGACTCGAGGAGCATGCGATCCATGAACGCGCCGGGGTCGCCTTCATCGCCATTGCAGACGATGAACTTGCGATCGCCGGGGGCCTCGTGTACGGCGCGCCATTTCGTCCCGGTTGGAAATCCCGCGCCGCCACGGCCGCGAAGACCGCTGCGGTCGATGGTGTCGATGATGTCAGTAGGAAAGATGGCGGAAGGCTCGGCAACAATCTTCCGCAGTGCCGCGAATCCATGCTTCTGTTGGTATTCGTCGATGTCGAGCGGATTCAGTTCGCCGCAGTATTCGGTGGCGATCCGCTTCTGTCCCTGCGTGAACGCGGCCACGGGTGCGCTGGAGGTGTCGAGCTCACGGTCAACGGCAACGTCGCGGCCCTCGTCCGCGTACAGGTACTGAAACCATGTCATGGCTCTTGCCGCGATGCGCGCCGTGAAGCGGCGCGGACGGAAATTCTTGGCTACGAGGCCAGCTACATCCTCCGCTTGGACCTTTGCGTAGAGACGCGAGGGAGCGCCGGGAACGACGAACTCAAGCAGCGGCGTCTGATGGCACATGCCCACGCAACTGACGTGCTTCACGTGGACGGGCGTGTCGACGTGGGCGAGTGCTTCGTCCAACGCCTGCCGCACCTTGTCGCTGCCGCCTGCGACACAACACGAACCGAGCCCAACGCGAACTTCCGCCGCGGCCGTTGGCAAATCGGTGCGCGGCACCGCGTGATGGGCCTTGCCTTTGCCTTCGTGCAGGAGATAGTCGTGGAGCAGGTGATTGACGCCATCCGGGCGGACGTGGCCGTAGGTTACTTCGTCAATCTGAATGGCCGGAGCGAGCGTGCAACAGCCCAGGCACGCGACTTTGCGCACCGTGAACTCGCCTTTCGCGTCCGTGTCCTCTCCCTCGGAGAGATGAAGCTGCCGCACGACGGCGTCGTAGACTTCGGTGGCGCCTTTGACGTGGCAGGCCGTGCCGTCGCAGATGCTGATCAGGTGCCTGCCGACGGGCGTTCTGCGGAACTGCGCGTAGAAGGACGCGACGCCTTCGATGGATGAAAGCGTAATGTCCGTAATCTCGGCGACGCGAAGCAGGGCGGGATCGGGTAGGAAACGGTAGCGGTCCTGGATTGCTTGCAGAATCGGGATGAGCGATTCCTGGTTGCGGCCTTTCGACGCGACGATCTCGTCGATATCGTCTATGCAGAACCTAACCGTTTCCATTGGCGGCAATACAGTAGAGGTTTTCCGCGGTGCGCACGTACATGCGTCCATCGAGGAACGCAGGGGGTGCATACACGGGTCCATTAAGCGGAAGCGATGCGACGGCTTCGTGCGTCGCACCCAAAGCGCGATACGTTATTTCGGGAACCATGGCAAGACTGCTCTAGATCGCCGCGCCCTATGGGCGCGCGCGCATCACGGTGTTTTCAAATCAAAGCACTTCATCATGTCCTGACTGCGGACCACGAGTTTGCCTTGAGACAATGCAAGCGGCGCCCACATCTTATTGCCGTCGAGGACGGCCGCATGGGCCAATTCTTTGAAGCCATCCGGAGACGGTTCGATGAGATACAAGACGCCCGTCTTTCCGTCCAGCGAGATAATCATGTCGTCCGCGAGGATTAGGCTTCCGCGGTCGAAGATGGGAAGTCCTTCCGTGTCGCCCGTGCGCCACTTGACGGCGCCGTCAAGCGTCAGACACGTCATACCCAGCATGCGTTCGTTCGAGTTGTTGTTGAGGTAGAGATGATCCTTGTAGAGGATGGGTTGATGAATTTGCGCGCCGCACGTTTCCGCTTTGAGGGCGAAAAGCTGCTTTACTTCCAAGCCTGCCGCGCCTTTCGAGATTTGGAGCATCACGGAACCGGCGTCATACCCGCTGGTGACAAAGAGGCGGTCGCCGGGAAGCGGCATGGGGAAGGGGATGGGAATGAAACTCTGCCAGCCATCGTAAGTCCAGAGGATGGAGCCGTCTTCCAGAGAAAGGCCCGCAACCGATCCCTTGACCGTATTGCCCTTGTTGGATGCTCCAATCATGACAACTTGCTCGACTCCCGCCAGCGTGGTGACCACTGGGGTCACGTACCCCACCAAGCCAAGCCCCGGACTCTTCCACACTTCCTTGCCGGTTTCGCGTTCGTACGCGACGACAAAAGCATCCTTGGCTTGCGGTGCGACGATGACGAGATTCTTGTGCAAGTAAGGGGATTGCGAAAAGCCCCACCGGGGCGTCTCGGAACCGTAGTCGGCAAGGAGGTTCTTCTGCCACACGGGCTGATGCGTCGTTCGGTCGATGCACAGGAAGTGCCCCATCATACCCACCGTATAGACGTACTTCTCATCGACGGTCGGGGGTGTTCTCGATCCCGTGTGCCCCACTTCGCCGGGGGCGTCGTATTCGTAACGCCACAATTCGTTGCCCGAATCGAGCGCCAGGCACCGGAGGATATCGCGCTTGCTTTCGGCGCGGTCGAGCACGTAGACCTCGCCGTCGCGTACGGCCGGGCCGCCGAAGCCTTCGCCCACCGTCGTGGTCCACACGAGACGCGGACCCGCTTCGGGCCACGCCCGGAGCAAACCCTTTTCCGCGGAGATACCGTCGTGGTTCGGCCCCTGGAACTGCGGCCAGTCTTCGGCGGACGCAACCATGCAGATTGCTGAGATGAGCAAAGTGGAAATGAAGAAGCTGGCTCTTGACTGAATCGCGCGCATAGCGGTTCCCCTTGTGCTCTTTCCTGAACTCGACATCCAGGTGTTCGTTTCTTGTTGCGCCCGGGTACAGCTTCCGGGCGACAGCAAGGCCAGTGAAGCGCATGACTTGGAGCGAGAAGTCGAGCGGGTCTTGTGAACCGCGAGCCTCCTGCCATAAGATATGGTCACTTCTCAGGTCATGCTTGGCGTTCGCAATTGTCCCATGATTCCAGCAAATTATCAATGGAGCCTCTTCACATGAAACAGATGACATGGATTCTGCTCGGTATTCTCGTATGCTCGGCGCCGGCGTGGGGGGCCGATTCGCCTCAGTTTCGAGGTCCCGACCGCGACGGCATCTTCCCCGAAAAGGGCCTTCTCCAAGCCTGGCCAGAGGGCGGTCCAACGCTGGCGTGGAAGTCGGAAGGAATCGGGGGAGGCTACGCGGCCGTTTCGATCGCCGGCGACACGATCTACGTGTCGGGGATGCTCGAAGACCAACAAGGCTACATATTCGCACTCGATCTCGCAGGAAAACTGAAGTGGAAAGCACCCTACGGCGCAGAGACACTCGACGAGAAGGCAACGGGCGCGCGTTCTACGCCAACCATCGATGGCGATCGCATCTACGTGATGTCGGGGTTGGGCGTATTGACGTGTATGTCCGCCGCGGACGGCAAACCGGTTTGGCAGGTCGAAGCCAAGAAGGTGTTTGGCGGCCAGGATACGGCATGGGCGATAGCCGAATCGGTGCTGGTGGACGGCGACCTCGTGTTCTGTACGCCAGGCGGGCCCGACGCGTCTGTCGTGGCGCTGAACAAGATGACCGGAAAGACGGTGTGGACGACGAAGGGACTTAGCGAGGCGCACGCGTATTGTTCGCCGGATGTATTCCAGTTCGAGGGGCGCCGTGTGCTCGTCACCATGACGGCGAAGTCGGTCGTGGGGATTGACGTCAAGGACGGAGCAGTCTTGTGGACGCACAAACACGAGACCGACTATGACATTCATGCGGTCACGCCCGTGCTTCAGGGCAACATGCTCTACTACACCGGCGGCTACGGCTCGGGCGGCGGCATGCTGGAAGTCTCCAAGGACGGCGCTTCCGTCACGCCGAAATGGTCGGACAAGAACCTCGATTGCCAGCACCATGGCGTGGTTGTGCTGGACGGCTATATCTACGGGGCAGGACACAACAGCGGCAGCCTGTTCTGCCTGGAACTTGCCACCAGCAAGGTCATGTGGAACGCGGAAGAAATATCGCAAGCCGTGGTCGTCTATGCGGACGGCATGCTGTACACCTACGAAGGACCCAAGAAGGGCATCGTCAGTCTCGTGAAGGCGTCGCCGGAAAAGTTCGAAAAGCTCGGCTCATTTGTGGTTGCGAAAGGCCGCGACAAGCACTGGGCGCATCCGGCGATTGCGAACGGGCGGTTGTATATCCGTTACGATGGCGTGCTCTACGCCTACGACATCAAGGCCAAGTAGTGGGATAGCGTCTTGCGCGCAAGACGTGGGGGAGCGGGAAGGAAAACGCATGGCGATCAGTCTGCCCAAGCGGGGCATGGCGCACGCGGAACTGCTGGACACGATGCAGGGCATGGCAAGCCGCGATGTGGCCTGGAAAGAACACCGCGCGTTTGGGTTGGTGTACGACCATTCCGAAGCGCATTCGGAGTTCGTAAGGCAGGCGCACAATCTGTTCATGGCCACGAACGGCCTGAACCCCATGGCTTTCCAAAGTCTTCAGCGCATGGAACACGAAGTGGTCCGCATCACGGCGGACCTGCTTCACGGCGACAGCTCCGTCGTCGGGACGATGACCTCGGGGGGCACGGAAAGCCTGCTGCTGGCGGTGCTCACCTACCGGCAACACGCGCGCAAGCACCGGCCATCGGTGAGGCGTCCCGAGATTGTGCTGCCCGAATCCGCGCACGCCGCCTTTTTCAAAGCGGGCGAATACTTCGACGTAAAGATGGTGTCCACGCCGTTGCAGAAAGACTTCCGCGCGGACGTGGATGCCATGGCGCGCCGCATCAATCGCAATACCATCGCACTGGCCGGCAGCGCGGCGTGCTATCCCTATGGGGTGATCGACCCAATCGAAGCGATCGCCGCGTTGGGGCAGAAGCACGGGTTGCCCGTACACGTGGACGGCTGCATCGGCGGATTCATACTGCCCTTCATCGAAAAGCTGGGCGCGGAGCATCAAATCGCGCCCATCCCCCCGTTCGATTTCCGCATCCCCGGCGTTACGTCGATGTCCGCGGACGTGCACAAGTACGGCTATGCGGCGAAGGGTGCAAGCGTGATTGTGTACCGGGATATGGAGTACTTGCGGCATCAATTCAGCGCGGCCACGGACTGGTGCGGCGGCGTGTACGCATCGCCAACGCTCGCGGGCACGCGGCCCGGTGGCGCCATCGCCGCCGCGTGGGGCGCGCTGCATGCCTTAGGTGAAGAGGGATACCTCGAAAACGCCAAGTCCGTCATGGCTGCGACGAAGCGATTCTACGACGGCATCAACGCGATACCCGAGCTCGAAGTCTTGGGCCGCCCGGCGATGTCGATCCTCGCCTACGGTTCGCGCGTTCCCGGCTTCAGTGTGTACGCGGTGGGCGACCAACTGGAAGAGCACAAGTGGCACATCGACCGCTTGCAGCGCCCCGAGAGCCTGCACATGATCCTGAATCCCGGTCATGCCCACGTCGTCGATGAATACCTGGGCGACCTGCGGGAGGCGGTGCTCTACGTGAAGGACAACCCCGACGCCGCATTCGACGGCAGCGCGCCGCTCTACGGATTGATCGCCAAAGCCCCCATGCGCCGCATGGTGAAACGTCAAGTGCTGGCGATAATCGAAAAGATGTACAGCGCCGAGGGCGGCACACCGGATTTGTCGGCCCCGGACGCGAATACCGAAGGCTTCGAATCGGATATCGCAACTGATATAACCCCGGCCCTCGCCACGTTGCCTCCGCTGATCCTAAAGGCAATGAGGCTGAAAGCCCGCCTCGTGCGCTTCCTCCACCGCAGGTAGGAACGCCTCTTGTCGCGCAGGTAGGGACGTTTCTCATCGCGCGGGTAGGGACGTTTCGCGGCGCGCAGGTAGGGACGTTTCCCATCGCGCGGGTAGGGACGTTTCGCGTCGCGCGGGTAGAGACGTTTTGCGTCGCGAAGGTAGGGACGTTTCGCCGAAACGTCCGGGGTGACCGCAGACCGCGAAATCGCTGAAAAAGCCGCCTGCGAAGCTCACCCAATCGCCGCAAGGTTGGGCCGACACGCCAGCCCTCTTTCATCCTATTCATGAACAATTTGAGCACTTCTGTCCTGAGCGCAAGTGTGTACTTTGGACATTTCGTCACCTTGTGTCGCTCTTAGGCCAGTACGGACTAACATATGGTCTCACCGTGCTTTAGCCCGAAAAACCTCACAAAATCGAGTTCTGGTACGGTTTTTGCGGTTGTCTCTATGATCCGTTACGTAGATACACGGGGGT
>JBHEKO010000537.1:0-27508 GCA_041859475.1 Candidatus Hydrogenedentales bacterium | reverse complement strand
GATCGCGGCAATGGCTTTCATGACGCCGGGCATGCCCTCGTAAAAGTCGGGGGCGAGCCCGCCGGAGAGGACGAGTTGGGGCAACACGGCGACAATGGCGAGGATCACGGAAAACTGGCCGGGGGTCGGGTCCAACGCGCTGAGGAAAAGCCCCAGGGTGACCGAAGCCCACGCCATGGCAACCATGGCAAGGTAGGCACCGACGAGGTCAAAGTCGCGCAGGCCGGGCTTGAGGCGGCAGATCAGGATAAACACCAGGCATTGAATAGCCGTGGTCATGAACAAGAATGGCAGTTTGGAGCCAAGGTAGTCGGCGATCTTCTGATTCGCCATGCGTTCGCGCTGGTAGATCGCGCGTTCCGTGGACAGTTCCAGGCACGCGAGCAGCGTCCCCATGAAGATGGCGGTCATGACGAACATGAGCAGCACGCTGAGCGGCGTCGGCAGATTCGGCAAACCCTCGTGTTTCAGCGCAAAGACGACGTCCTCCGCAGGGCGCGGATCGTCGACTCCTTTCGGCGCGAGCAGGGCCTTCATCGGATTGCCGAGGTCATAGGGTCCGCCGTGAATCTGTTGCGCGATGGATTCCTTGGTCTTGGCGAGTTCCGCTTCGTCCGGCAAGGATGGGGACCGCAGCGAAAGCGTGACAAGCGCCAGCACGAGCGGGACGGCCAGGTAGAACGCGATCTGGCGCAAGGACGCGGACTTGATGGCCATGTAGCGCCGGGTAAGCGTGAGCCAGAACCGGAACGAGAAGGGCCGCCACGGGGCGCCGGTTTTGCTTTTGCGCAAGGGCTTGGCCAGAAGCGCGCGATGTTCCGAGGCATTTGGATTCTTGCCTGCCGTAATTTGGGCTTTGCCGTCGCCTTCGCGGCTGACCGCGAGCATTTCCTGGGAGGTTGGCGCGAGTTCGTTGAGCACTTGCCGCCGGTAGAGTTCCGACTCGGCGTACTTGCGCTGATAATGGGCAGCGACTGTCGCGGGCGAATGGTCCTGCGAAGGGTCCGCCCCTTCCTGCAATTCTCCTTCAAGAATGTCGAAGATGCGCGTGGCGCTCTCCAACGGCTTGCCGTTGGACCCGAAGAACGTGCGCGCTTCTTCGGGCGTTCCGAAGAAAACCAAACGCCCCCGCGACATGATCACGACGCGGTCGAGCAGGTCGAGGTTGTAGAGGATATGCGTCGTGATGAGGACAGTCGTGCCGCGCCGCGCCAGGGAACGGAAGTGACGCATCAGTTTCTCTTCGGTGCTGGGATCGAGGCCGGAAGTCGGTTCGTCGAGATAGAGCAGGCCGGGCCGCGTGATCAGTTCGCACCCGATCGACACGCGTTTGCGCTGGCCGCCGCTCAGGTCGCGGATGCGGCTGGTGCGGACGTGGCTCAGTCCGAGGGTTTCGATGGTGGAGTCGATCAGCTCGTTGCGCTGTTCGAGCGACAGGTCGCCGGGCAGACGCAGTTGTGCGACGTAGTGCAGGCTGGCCTCGACGGTGAGGTCCTGGTGCACGATGTCGTCTTGCGGCACGTAGCCGATGGTGCTGCGAAACATGTCGAAGCAGCGGTACAAGGGAACGCCGTTCAGCAGCACGCATCCGTAGGATGGCGGGTTGTACCCGTTGATGGCCTTAAGCAGCGTGGATTTCCCCGCGCCGCTGGGACCGAGCAGTCCGACAAATTCGCCGGGCCGTATCGCGAGGGTGACTTCGTCGAGAATGCGGATGGTGCGCTCGCCGTTGCGCGAGCGGTTCGGCACTTCGCGCGTGAGGGAGATGCACTCCAAGGCGATGTCTTCGCCACAATCGCGGCGGGACACGCGAAGGCCGCCATCACTCAGCAGCTCGAAATGGAAAACGGTGCCGCCGATGGTCACGGCATCGGTGGGTTCGAGTACGGTCTTGGTGACGCGCCGCCCGTTGACCCAGGTGCCGTTGGCGCTGCCTTTGTCGGTAAGCTGCAGACGCCCGGCATCGCGCGGCGAGACCACCGCGTGCAGGGCCGATGCGCTCGATTCAAACGGCAGCGGAATGTCGTTGCCTTCCCAGCGTCCGATGTTCCACGCGGATTTCGCCGGTATGTTCAGGGCTATCGAACGGCCCTTGCTGCTTTGCAGATGAAAGCTGAAATGCTTCGCCTGGGCTCCGCCCAAGCCGATGATATCGCCTTCGGAAAGCTGTGCTTTGCTGATGCGGTTGCCGTTTACGTAGACGCCGTTGGTTGAATTAAGGTCCTCGGCGAAAATACGCGAAGGGCCATCGACATGGATGCGCAGATGCCGCCGGGAAATCGTGGAGCCGGAGCAGACGACATCGGCGGAATCGACATCGCGCCCGACGACGACACCGCGCGAGCGCACTGCGTACTCGCGATGGACAAGCGACGTACTTAACGACACGAGGTAGGCCTGCGGCGTGCCGGTCGTCGTCAACGGAATTGTTTGATCGCTCATAGAACGTACCGCCCCACTTCGATCCCAAATCGGGGCGGCGCGAGCCGACATTCGCACTCACGCCGCATAGGCGCCCTCAAGCGGAGGGCTATTGCTGTGCCGGTGCGGCTGGAGCCGCGTGCGCCGCTGGAGCGGGAGCTACCGGCGCAGGAGCGGCAGGAGCCGGGGCCGGCGCGGCGGGCGGTGTTGCAGGCGCAACAGGGGCTGCCGGGGCAGCGCCAGACTCCGCCGTGCCTTGCAGATGCGGATTCTGCAGGTACGGATTTCCATCCGGCAACGGCTTCAGGACCGCGGCGACTTTGCTCTGTTCCGTCAGGATCTTCTCCACCGGCGGCGGTTCGATGGCTTCGAAATCCGCGCCCTGATACGTCATCTTGCCGCTACGCGAAGGATATTCGAGGCCGACCTTGAGCGCATGCGTCTCGCCGTCGACGGGCAGATAGCACCGGAAGGTGACAACGTAGTCGTTCTGGACGATGTTCTGAATGTCTTCGACGCAACGTTGCATTCGGTCGAGGGTTTCGCCGATGGGGAAATAGACTCCGAAGGAGTTCTTCGAGAGCGATTCGAGGTTCTTCAGAAAGGAGGCATCGATCCGCGTATACGCCAGCGAGTAGATGGGCACGGGGATCTTGAGGTTCGTGATGCGGTTGTTCAATTCCTCGCGGGAGAGGGCGCTGCCCTCGTCCTTGCCGTCGGAGAACACGATAATCGAGTTCGAGACGACGTACTCGGCGTCGGTGCTCTGCACGCCGCCCTGCGACACCATCCCGCACATTTGCATGGCGGCGGCAATTGCGTCGTAGAGGCGCGTCGTGTTGCTGTCGCACTTGATGTCGGCGAGTCTGCGCCCGAGGGCATCGGGGTCGCGTTCGAAGTTCGAGAAGACTTCGTAGCCGGGAGTCGCGTCGTTTATGGCGATGATGGCGACTTGATCCTGCTTGCGCTTGCTGTCCACAAAACGGGCGGCGGCCTTCAATGCCTCTTCAAACGGCTTGCCCGCCATGGTCTTGCTGCAATCGAGCACGATGACGGAACGCGTCGCCTCCTGGCGGTTGCGCACAGATTGGACGATGTACTGCCGTTTGGCGGGGTCGTAGGAACGCCCTTTGACCATGACGCCGATGTTCAGTTCGTTGAGATTTACGAGGGGGCGTGCGTCCTGATCGAAGGTACGGATGTAGACTTGGACGAACGGATACAGACCGGATTCCACTTTGAAAATCTTAAGGCCAAACCCTTCGAGGTTGGTCGAAGACGGGAGTTGCGCGCTTGCCGTAAAGGCGAGCGACACGGCAACCAATCCTACCCCCGCGACCAGCGAGCGAAACCCACGTCCACACGAAAACCGAGAAAACGCAGCCATACCGCCTCCTCTCCCGTGCATGCCTGTACTCCCACAGCCATCGGGAATCCAGTACACGGGAGTCCGTTTGTCCTTCGCTCACAGCAACGCGTCACGGGATTGAGACTACCATGATAAGAATTGGCCTGCAAGGGGAAGGACCAGGGCAATCGCACCTAAATCGCTTTTGATTTCGATTACTTGGATAGTCTGCTCTTTCGTCTCCCCCGCGAAAGCGGGGGTCCATCTTCACGGATTGGCCTCCTTCTCAAAGCGAAGATGGATTCCCGCTTGCGCGGGAATGACGGTGCGGGTGTTTTTGCTCAACTTTTGGTGCGATTGCCTTGGGGGAAGGACTGGACGAACACGGACTCTCAAGGACGAACGAATGCCCGTGCAGATTTGCGTTACGGCTTTTCCAGGTAGCAGGCTGCTTGTTGTTTGAGGGTATCGGCGACGATGCGGAACTTGTTGCCGTCTTCAAGGCAGGAGACATCGATGACTTGGAGAATGTCCGCGAATTCGGCGGAATCGGGGGCGAATTCGGCCAGGCGATTGGGAAACTGGTCGAGCAGATCAAGGTTGAGGACGTGCCCCGCGTGTTTGGGGAACAAGGCCAGGTAGAGAATGTCCATCTCCACGAGTTCGCTGAAGAAGTGCGTGCCGAGCGACACGTCGGGCACGAGGTCTTCGCGCATGGCGACAATCTCGCACAGGATGGATACCGTGTTGATTTCGGCGAATGAGATGGGCACGCCCAGCGAGGGCGTGGTGGTGCCCCAGCGACCGGGGCCGAGCAACATGATTGGACCGGGCACTCGGGCGCCCAACGCGCGCATGACTTGCCCGACGAGCCGGGCGACGGAGTAGCGGCTGTTGATAGGCAATTGCCCGTAGAGCGTCGGCGACACGCACACGATCCAATCGACGGTATCTATCCGGCTGCGCCCTATCACGGGCCCGGACGACTGATAGAGAAGGTCCTCCGGAGCGACGTGTTGCGGGGCATTGTCGAGACCCATGGCTCCGTACACCTGAAACGGGCGGCACTGGACAAGGTTGATGCGGTACGTGCCGTCCGAGTTGAAGTTGGCGGTGAACTCAACATCGACAGGATACTCGTAGGCGTCGGCCACGGCGCGGAGCATGTCCCGCATGTCTTGAACGAAGTTGGTTTTCGTCAGCAGGCGGTCGAACCGCACGATGGGAGGCGGCTTCTCGGAAAGACCCCGCTCGCGGGCGTCGCGCGCCTGCCGCCGGTCTTGTGCGGAGAAGAACGAAAGAGGAACATCTTTCGCGACGGCGGCGACATCGGCGAAGTCCTGCGTTTCGAGTGCGTTGGTTTCCATGTTGAGCACGTCGACGCGGCGCTGGGAGTAGCGAAGCTCGCCTTCGGTCTGCGCTTCGGGGCTGCGTTCCGGTGCATTCAGCGCGACGAGCCGGGTGTAGTCGTCGTCGGAACGGTCCACGGCGCGCGTGCCCAATCCAAACACAAGCCGCAACACGCCTGCCTCGGGGTCGATGTGCTCGTTCCACACGTAGGGATTGACGGAGAATCCGACGCCCGCGACGTGCGGGAAATGGAGATGGCCGTGCTGAGCGCCGGAGACGCGCTGAACGAGCAAGCCCATCTGCTCGTCGCGGTCGAGCAGGTTGTGCCGCGCCCGATAGCTCAGCGCGGACGCGCTCATGGTGCTCGCGTAGACCTGCTTCACCGCATTGACGAAGGTATCGAGACGTTCCTTGGGCGAGCCCTGGTTGACGCAAAAGACGCTGTCGTATTCGCCCGCGAACGAGTTGCCGAAGTTGTCCTCCAGCAGGCTGCTCGAGCGTACGATGATGGGGGCCTGCCCGAAATAATCGAGCATGTCGACGAACCGCTTCTCCATGTGAGGCGGAAACCGGCCCTCCAACACGCGGCGTTGAGCCTCTTGCACGCCTTGAAGGTCGAGATAGTGTTCGGACTTGATCTGCTGCTTGCGCACGCCCCAACACTTGTTGCGCACGAGGAACGTGTAGAAAACGTCGGAAGGGATGAAGAAGGAGTCGTGGGCTTCGAGCAGCGTTTCCCACCGCGGGTCGGTGCGCTTCAAGATAGCGCGGGCCAGCAATACGCCCACGGACTTCCCTCCGATGAGTCCGGTGCCGAGCAGACGCTTTCCAATGGCGACCATGTCGGAGAGGTCGAGATACTTTTCGGCCAACTGCAGGACGCGCTCATCGCGCGATATGGCCATGCGCAACACACGCGAGAAGATCTCCTGGACGGCGGCCTTCGAGCCGCGGCCAAGCCGCTCCTGCTCAAGAATCGATTCGGCCTGGACGAACGTACGCGTCCAAACGCCCAACTGATACTGCGATAGACCGAGGGCGGACCTCGGACTCACGCGCATGATCTCGGAGACGATGTGGCTTTCGGTGATGGGAAAGGCCTTCTCGCCTTCGATTTGGTGAAGCATGTACATGTGGGGCGAGGAGCGGCCCAGAACTTTGGTCGGGTGCACGTAGAGTCTGCCGTCGTGCGAATAGACTTCGAGAAACACCTGCGTGGTCTCGGTGATTGGGGCAAGCGCATAGTGGGAGTGCACGCCCTTGATCAACGCGAAATGGGCGATGGTGTCCAGCTCGAACAGATACGGGCACGTCAATTCGAAGAAATTGCCCACCATCTGGTCGCAGTACCAGTCGGCAGTGAGATCCGACAGGCTGTCGAACACGTACAGGGCATCACGGCCGTTCGCCTCGATCACGCGATGGATGGCGTCGAGAAAGACTTCGAAGCCAGCCTGAGGGTGGAGTGAAACGACGTGGATGCGGTCGTTCTCCGGCAACACGGGGGCGTGGCGCGCGAAGCGAAAGTACGTAATTTCCCGGCCTTGCGAAAGCGAATTATCGACAAAGGCGCGCACCATGGCGCGGTACTCGACGATCGTTCCGACTTCCCACACGATATTGTCGCCCGCGCGCAGACCGTGCAGGACGCGGTCAAGGCCAGGATTTCCTATGCTGTAGTGTTTCTCGGCGTGAGGCATGAGGCTTTCCTGAGTTTGGGAAGACGCAAGGGTTGGCGGCCCTTTATAGGACTTATAGGACCTATAGGTCCTATAGGTCTCGTGAGACCCATAGGACCCATAGGCCCCATCGAATTTACACCAAACCTTGGTCGAGCATGGCGTCGGCGACTTTGACGAACCCGGCGATGTTGGCGCCGGCGACGTAGTTGCCGGACTTCCCGTACTCCAGGGCTGCCTGCATCGTTTGCTCGTGGATGGCCTTCATGATGTCTTTGAGGCGGCGATTCACCTCTTCGCCGGTCCAGATCGTGTGTTGGGCATTCTGCGCCATTTCGAGACCGGACACGGCCACGCCGCCGGCATTCGCGGCTTTGCCGGGTCCATAGAGCACCTTGGCATTGAGGAACACCTTGACGCCTTCCGGATTCGTGGGCATATTCGCGCCTTCGCTAACCACCGTGCAACCATTCTTCACGAGCGTGGCGGCATCGTCTCCGCTGATTTCGTTCTGCGTGGCGCTCGGGAACGCGCAATTGCACGTGACGGACCACGGGCGCGCGCCGTCGAGGTACTTGGCTCCGGGGAACTTGTCGGCATATTCGCGAATACGGCCGCGGCGGAAGTTCTTCAGGTGCATGACGAAATCGAGCTTCTCTTGATCGATGCCGTCGGGATCGTAAATGGTGCCGTTGGAATCGGAAAGCGTTACGCATTTCCCGCCGAGTTCATTGACCTTCTCGACGGTGTACTGGGCGACGTTGCCCGAACCCGACACGGCGCACACCTTGCCTTCGATCGAATCGCCGCGCGTGCCGAGCATGTTCTGCGCAAAGTAGACCGCGCCATATCCCGTGGCTTCCGGACGGATGTACGATCCGCCCCAGTTCATGCCCTTACCGGTCAACACGCCGGTGAACTCGTTGCGAATACGCTTGTACTGGCCGAAGAGATATCCGATCTCGCGGCCACCTACGCCGATATCGCCGGCGGGCACGTCGGTGTCGGGGCCGATGTACTTGCACAATTCCGTCATGAACGATTGGCAGAAGCGCATGACTTCCGAATCGGACTTTCCTTTCGGATCGAAGTCCGAGCCGCCTTTGCCGCCGCCCATGGGCAACGTCGTGAGGGAGTTCTTGAAGATCTGCTCGAAGGCGAGGAACTTCAAGATGCCGAGGTTCACTGTTGGGTGGAACCGGAGGCCGCCCTTGTACGGGCCGATGGCGCTGTTGAACTGGATGCGAAATCCGCGGTTCACTTGAACCTGGTTCTTGTCATCCAACCACGGCACACGAAACGTGATAATGCGCTCGGGCTCGACCAACCGATCGAGGATTCGGTTGTCCTCGTATTCGGGGTGGCGCTCCAACACAGGGTCGAGCGTTTCAAGGACTTCTTTGACCGCCTGATGAAATTCGGGCTGGCCGGGATCGCGACGCTGGACTAGTTCGAAAACACGATCGGCATAAGACATTGGATTTGCTCCCCCTGGTAAACAGTAGCGTTTTGCGCCGGACTTCTTTGCCCGAAGTCCTGGCGCGGCTCATTCAACGCGCAAGTCTATAAGGAGTGGAACGTCGCGTCAAGAAGAATGTGATGGGTGCGCGCCGGGACGAGGCCCCCCTGGAAATGCGGTGCGCCCCCGTCCGCGGGGTTGGACGGGGGCGCGTTGGTGGGGAGGAAGACTCGCAAAGTGCCGGGGCTAGATATCCACGCGGCGGCCTCTAGGCTCGATCATGCTCTTATCCAGGGACTTTGTGGCGTTGAGGTATGCGTTGATGCGCTGCAGCCAGGAGGTCGTCAGACGTAGTTGGGTGCTGTCGCGCAGGCTCTCCGATGGGACAACGCTAAGCTCGTCGGCCGCTTCCGTGCTGAAGGGGCGGAAATACTCGCCGAGGGGATCGGCCTTTTCGCCGCTGTGGCGGATGGTCAAGGGCCCGCGACCGGCGTGGATAGCCGATTTGGCGCGCATCTTCAGCGTGTTCGGGTCAAGGCCGTATTCGTACAGGAAGACGGGGCCGTAGATACCGGTGCCGACATCGACTTCCTCGAAGTACAGGTCCGTACCGGATTCGTAGTCGAGCAGCGCGTCGAGCCAGTCGAGCGGCAGCCCTTGCTCATAGTCGCTGGCTCCGAACACGCGGCCTTCGGAGTATCCGTCGTGATAGCCGTCGACCCAGCCACCGTGTTCGAATTCGGTGTGTTGGTCGATATCGAGAAAGTCGAGGTAGTCGGACCAATACGCGTTGTCGTAGCCCTCGCTGAAGCCGATGATGAACGCGTAGTGGTAATCGACAAAATAGCCGTCGTTGTAGGCATACCAGATGCCGTCGTAGTACCCGGCGTCGTAAGCCGGCGATTCAACGTAGGGGATATCGCTTGTGTCGTAGTAGATCGGCGTGAAGTCGATCATATCCCAGCCGTCCCAATACCCGTCCCAATAGCGGCCGTCCTGAGCGAAGCCCGCCGCGAAGCCGATGTCGTAATCCGTGTCGGGGTTTCCGGTCGGGCATCCCAGCGTTGCGACAGTCAGCAGTAGCACCGCGGCTATGCGGAGGGACGCGAATCGAATGCTATATCTCGTTTGCATGTCTGCAATCTCCTGTCAGGTTAGCGTGCCCGGCCACGGCCACTGTCGCTGCTGCTACCGCGGTCCCCGCGGTCGAAACTGTGCGAACTGCCTGCATTGGAACGCGATTCGAAGGATGGGGCTTGACGTTGCGGTACGGATTCGACTTGGCGTTGCTGTATCGCCGGGGGAGTGTAGGACGGCCGTTCGACGCGTTGCGGCGCTTGATACGACGGCCGCTCGACGCGTTGCGGCGCCTGGTACGACGGGCGCTCGACGGCACGCGGCGTGTAGCTGGGCGTTTCCACCTGCGGGGTGTAGGAACGCGCTTCGTTGCGTTGTATCTGCGGCGTGTATGCCGGCGCACTGATTCGCGGTTCCTGTGCAATGGAACGCGGCGTCTCGATCGCGCGCGGCTGTGTCACTTGCGGCGTCGTGGTTTGGACACGAGACTGCGGGCGCGCCCAATCTTGCACAGGGGTGCTTTGGATTGGATTGCGCGGCAGCGTCATGACGCGCGATGAACTCCGCGGAACGGTGGTGGCGTCTTGCTGCGTGTACTGCCGCTGCGCGTTGCCGCGCGCGGACCCAATGGGGGCGGCGGTGTCGCGAATCGGCGTACGCTGCGACGGGCCAGTGCTCTGTCCGTTGCTGACTGTTCCACTCACCGGAGGTATCGTCGTCCGCTGACGTTCCGCATTCGGCGCTGTGCGGCTGAAGACTTCGCCCACAGGGGGCGTCGTCTGACGTTGGCGGGCGCTGCCTGCGTTCGAGCGGCTGATAACATCGCCAACCGGCGCGGTGGTCTGACGTTGGCGAGCGCTACCTGCATTTTCACGGCTGATGACATCACTCACCGGAGGCGTCGTCTGACGTTGGCGGGCGCTTCCCGCATTTTCACGGCTGATAACATCACCTGTCGGCGGGGTCGTCTGGCGTTGCCGCACACTGTTGCGCACGGCGCCGCCTGGCTGTTCCGAGGGTTCGGAGGTGCCCTGCGGGCCGGTTGTGCCCACGCTGCGGCCGCGCCGCGAGAACGTATCGGTTGTGCCGGTGGCCGGAGTTGTCGCGGTGCTGCGCGTGTCCAAGGCGGTTCCGCGCGCATCGCGGACAGCCCGCCCAATGGGCGACGTTGCCGAACCGGTACCCGGCGCAACGGCCATGTCGGCGCTTGGCGCCCGGCCACGCGTGCGGGTGTTCAGGTCGCTGGTCGCGCGGATGGACTGGGCGTCGCGTTCGACGCGCCGCGCGATGGTCTGACTATCCGCGGGCGCCCGCTCCGGAATTCGAACTTGGCGGGTCTGCGCATGGCGGTCGCTCGACGCGAAGGACGTTCTGACCGCGCGGGACCGCGACGAATCAATGGTCTGGAATTGGCTGCGGCCAGAAGAGGCTTCAAGCGACCCGATCCGTTCGGACGCGCGCATCTGCCGGTCGCCGTACACGTCGAGGCCGCGAATGACCCGGCGAGGAGCGTACTCGCGTGCGAGCGCGTTCGTGCCGTAATACGAGGAGTGCGGGCGGCGGTACGTAGGCGAATAGATGTCCCAGAAGTGGACATCGTCGGAGTTGATGTTGATGTTCACGAAGATATTCTGGGTCGCCGGGTATACGGAGCACGGCCCGTAGAAGAAATCGTCGTAGTAGCAGTAGCTGCTTGCGAAGATCCCGAACTGGACGCCGCCGACGCTGAAGTACGAACTGCCGTACGTGCACGGACGGTTGTAGATGTCGTAGGGAGTCCATGCCAAATACGATCCGTAGCGGACGGTCGCACACCAAGCAGGAGCCCACACGGGGTCATAGCTCCACAGCCAGCCGTAACCGGAGTTGTAGTTCCTGCGGCCGTAGTGGGAGGTCACGTAGCAGAAGGGATACGAGCCATTCCAGACGTTTCCGTACGCGGGCACATAGCCCCAGTACCCGGACCGGTAAGGTACGTAGTCGACGACAACCGTGGGACGCCAGTATTGGCGGTTGTCGACATAGACCCATTCGCCATAATTGCCGAGGTCCGAATACCCAAGAGGGGGCGAGGACGACGGAATCGAGGACGGCAGGGTCTGGTCACCCAGGGCCAATTGCTTGGCGCGCTCGCGGTTCCACGCGTCGAATTCGTCTTCGACACTCTTGTCGAAAGGAACGGGCGCGGACGGCAGAAGACCCGGGTCTACATACACGCGTTGGCCCGCCGTTGCGGCGACCGGCGCGCCACCTTCGGCGCGGACGAGGGCGCGGCCCCAGCGAACGCTAACCGTGGTGGCGCCTTCGCCAACAACGTCAAACCGCACTTGGGAATCTTGTTCGACGGAAATGGTCGCGGCCGGCGTGCGGAACGAGAAGTCGCCGCTACTGCGGTTCACCCGCTGTAGGTCAAACGAACCCGTCCCCCCGCGAACTTGACCGCTCGGCGGCACCTGGACGATTTCGGCCTTGCTGCCGTCGGCCATGCGCAGGAACGTGCCGCCCGCCATTTCGAGTTCGAGCAGCCCGTCGTTGTCGGCCCATAGCGTATCGCCCGGCATTACGAGGGTATTGGTGGTGGCATAACTCCAGTCCGCGTCGCTGGAACCCTTGACCATGGCTCCCCCGGACTCATAGCTGACGCGGGCATGGAGGAGTTGGTCCGCCTGGGCGGTCACCGGCAACAAGAATGCGGCGACTGCGGCGAACCCGGTGAAAACGCGTTGTAACTTCGCGTACATGGCTGAATCCTCCAAAAGTTTCTATCGCTCCGCTGATACACATGACGAGGTTCCCGGCGGGTAATTCATGGAATTTGACGCGGAGTAACCTTTTGACGGAAAAAGAGATGGATGCTAGACTGACTTTTGACAGCACGCCTGTTTTCTCAATTTGGGGACCCTCGGAGCGCTTCCGCCGTTGGAAAGGTGCGTAACCGTAGTATCATGAAGGACCTGCACTCAGCCGACACGAATGATTCACACGACCGGCTCGCTCCGGGCCGGACCGTCGGGGGGCGGTTCTTGCTCGTACGCCCCATAGGCCAAGGGTCGGTGGGCGCGGTCTGGCTGGCGAAGGATGCGCAACTCAACGACGAGCCGGTGGCATGCAAAGTGCTCACGCCTACGTTTGCGGACGACCGCCGGGCCATAGCCGACCTCAAGCGCGAAGTGTTGCTGACCCGGCGGCTGCGGCATCCGAATATTGTGGCCATTCATTCGTTTTGGGACGCGGACGGCGATCGTTTCATCACGATGGAATACATTCCGGGGCTTAACCTGGCGCAGCGGATGAAGGAGCGGTCACGCTCCTACGGACTGGCCGAGGCCATGCCGTGGATCGAGCAGATCTGCCACGCGCTAGCCTATGCCCATGCGCAGGGCATTCTTCACCGGGACGTGAAGCCGGCGAATGTCCTCTTGGGGCCCGGGGGGTCGGTGCGGCTGGCGGACTTCGGAATCGCGCAACGGATTCGCGAGGTTCAAGCTCACGATGAGGAGTTCGTGACGAGCGGTACGCTGATGTACATGAGTCCGGAGCAGCTCACGGGCAATTCCGTAGATGAACGGAGCGACCTGTACAGCCTGGCGACGACCATCTATCAAATCCTGAACGGGACCCCGCCCTTCTTCCGGGGGTCTATCGCGCAGCAGATTCAGTCCAAGACGCCCGCGCCTATTCCGCATTGCCATGAGGCGGTGAACCGCGTGCTACTCAAAGCCCTTCAGAAGGACCCGGCTGACCGCCACGAGGACTGTCGCGAGTTCTTCTTGGAGTTTGCGCGCGTCGCGCATCGCGTCTCGGATGTTCCCCTGCCGGCGGGGATGCCTCCCACGATTCCATCGGAATTCGATTCGGAAGCGCCGACACTCATGGTGCGCCGGCACGTGCGCGCCGAGAAGGCAAAACCGCTGGGGCAGTTGCTCGTCGAGGCGGGAGTCATCGACGCAGGCCAACTCGAAGCCGCGCTGTTGAAGCACAAGGGAACTCCGGGGCCGCTCGGGACGGTCCTGATTCAAATGGGCGCTGTCGATGAGGCGGCAATCGTGAAAGCCGTTTCCGAGCAGACGCGGATTCCGGCGCTCTCGCTCGAAGGTGTCGCAATCGACGCCGGGATTGCCGGAGCGATTACGGGGCCGGTAGCGCGATACCGCCGCAGCATCCCCGTCCGTCGAGAGGGCGATTGCGTGATTTTGGCCATGGCCGATCCGCTCGACTTCGACGCGTTGAACGCGATGGAGTCGGCATGCGGGCTGCCGGTCGTTCCCCGCATCGCGCGCGAATCCGAAATTCTCGAAGCAATTCGCCGCGTGTATGGGGCGTGACACCGCAAGACTCACGGCGACCAACGGTTGCCTAGCGGCAGCCGGCTAGCGTTGCCGGGTTGTTATTGCCCCGATCGCTTCGGCACAGTACACGTGCTCGATTGGTGTCTTCGGTCAACTACAGGGAGTGCCCGTCCATGCCCGTCTATCGCCTGCTTATCGTGATTGCGTTGTGTGTGCTCAGCATCCTATTTCTTGCCCAAGGAGCGGGGGCGCAGTCGAAGATCGTCATTGCGCACCGCGGCGCAAGCGGCTACGTGCCGGAGCACACGCTTGAGTCCTACGCGATGGCGCACGCGATGGGCGCGGACTACATAGAACCCGACTTGGTGCTGACGAAGGACAAGGTGTTCGTGTGCCTGCACGACATCCATCTCGAAATGACGACCAATGTGGAGGAGGTGTTCCCGGACCGCAAGCGCGAGGACGGACGCTGGTATGCGGCGGACTTCACGCTGGAAGAGATCAAACGCCTGTCGGCGCACGAGCGGTTGAAGAACCGGTTTCCACAGGGCAAATCGCATTTTGAAGTACCCACTTTTGTCGAGATGATCGAGTTGGTGCAAGGGCTCAATCAGACGACGGGCCGCGTCGCGGGGATCTACCCGGAACTCAAGGAGCCCAGTTGGCACGCGAAGAACGGGTTGCCCATGGAAGAAGCCGTGCTTGCTATTCTCACGCAATACGGATACGTGGGCAAGGACGCCAAGGTCTTCATCCAATGCTTCGAACCGGAACCGCTCGAACGAATTCGGAAAGAACTGAAGTCGGACCTGCCACTCATCATGCTGGTGAGCGACGGAAAAGAGAGCGCGCCGCTGATTACGCCGGAGGGGCTGAAGCACGTGGCGACGTTCGCCAACGGGATCGGCCCAGACAGGAAGTGCATCGAAAAAGACCCGGGACTGGTGAAACAGGCGCACGATCTCGGCTTGGCGGTGCATCCTTACACGTTCCGCGCGGACCAAGTGTCGCCGAAGTACGGGTCGTTCACGGATGAATTGAAGCAGTTCTACGAAACGTATGGCGTGGATGGTCTGTTCACCGATCATTGCGACAAGGCGGCGGCGTTTCTGCGCGGGGGAAAGCAATAGAAAGACGCCCGCCGTGGTTGACGGGCGCCATCAATGCAGTCGATAGAAAACGGTTAACTAGCCGGTGCGAAGGCCTTGCGCAGACGCCGGTACAGCAGCCACGCGACCGCGAGGCACGGCACCCACACCACGCTCCAGATTCCCCACCAAATCACGCGCACCCAAATGGATTGACCAAGCACAATGAGCGAGCGCACGGCCTCGGACACGACTTTGGCGGTGCTGAAGGTCTGAGCAGGTACGACCGGCTCAGCCTTGGGAGCCTCCTGCAACGTAACCATAATTGTCGAAAATTGCACACGATCGTTCAAGAACCGGAGCCGCCCATCCAACTGTTCGATTTCCTGGCGGACCCGTGTGACCTCCTGCTCGATTCGCAAGATATCTTCCAGCTTTCCCGCACGGTTCAGGTGATCGACTAGGCGCGCTTCCGTCGCTTTCAGGTTGCGCGACCGCGCGTCGGTGTCGACAAATTCCTCGGTCACGTCCTGCGTGCTGACTTGTTTGCTCAGGACTTTGCCCAGCGGGTCGAGCTGCCCCATGGACGCGTCGAACTGATTGGCCGGAACGCGAATCTGCACAATCACGGAGCGGCGTCCGAGGCCGTCCACCTGCTCGCGATAGTCGCCCACGTAGCCGCCGACAGCCTGCACGGCCGCCAGCAGCTTGGTGTTGGCTTCGCGGGCGTCTGTGACCTCGATGAGCACGGTCGCGTTCTTGATGAGATAGCGGTCTATGCCCCCCGTGGGCATCGCGGAGATCGGTGCGGGGCCGGTCGCTTGCGCGGACGCCGACGCGGCTGGGGGCTCACCTTCCCCACTGTAGTCCGCGGCAACCACCCTCTTGGCATCCATCTCTCTGTCGGCCCAAGCTGCCTTCGCGTCCGGCTCAGCCAATGATCGCGCACGCGTCTGTGCCATTTGTTCGGGCATCGGGGGGCTGCTTTCCGCATAGTCGGCCTGCCCAGGCGACCGTCCGCACTGCGTCGCCAGCACCGTAAGCGCGGCAAGGGCGAGTGAAACCACCAAGAACCGCTTCATGTCTCATCCTCCTCCAGTAGGGCTGCTGCCAGATCTCTACATGGTAAGACACCGGGGGACGGGCAAAGTTCGGGGCCACGGAGTGACTCAGGGCATAAGCAGGGGTGCGCCCCTTGTTTACCTGTTTGGTCAATGCCTCCTTTGCAACTATTGCCTATCGATACACGCGTTATGTGATATACTAATCTCATTCGGAAGTTGCAAGGTAGCATACACCGTTTCCAGCACAGAGGGACCGGCCCGTGACCGTGACGAGGCTCGCTGCCGAGTCCTACTGCTAGTCAAGGAGGCGCTCTTGCTCGATCTTTCAAAGAAACGCCGCGCGCGACTCGTGTGTCCGCTTGAGTCAACGTAGAGATGGGTGAGAGCCGCATGATGGGCGCGGCGTATCGCGAACACGTCCCCTACCGATCCGTGGTCATTCTTTGCGGGGCAATCGCTTCTGGCGTTGCTTTCGTCGCCTTGCTTGGCTGGGGTTTGGCTGTACCGGCTCTTGCAAGCCTGGGGAAAGGCCTCATCCCCATGGCGCCCAGCACGGCTGTGTTGTTTTTCTTGTACGGGCTTACCGTAATCCTGCGCACCCGCATTCCGTTACGGCGTGGAACCCTGAAGGTGTGCGTGGCTATTCATGGGGCGGGAGGGCTAGTCTCGCTGACCCTCTTCTGCATGTCCTACCAAGGGATGTACGCGGATATCGAGCGGCTAGGCTTCCAAGTTGCCATCGGCTTGGGCAGCACGCCTGTCGGACACATGTCTCCGCTGACAGCATTGTGCTTTCTGCTTGCGGGCGCTTCGTTCCTGCTGTCGCTGTCGGTTTCGCGCGACCGCCCGTGGCGGGGCATTGCGGCGCTAGGTTTGGCCGCCACTCTTTCGGCTGCGGGGTTCGTGCTGCTGCTGGCCTATGTATACGGCAGCCCGCTCTTCTACACCGGTTCGTTCATTCCGCCTGCCGCGCCCACCAGCGTGGCCTTTGCGGCGCTGGGCATTTCGTTGGCGGCACTCACCGCGCCGCATGTAAGCATTAGACTGCCCACCGTGCAAGGAGAACCGACCAAGCGCGCATCCGTGGTACTCGCGGCGATCTTTGTATTGTTCTCTCTCGGCATAGTCTTCGTGGGATATTTCTATACGCGTCACTACGCTGAACAGTACCGGGCCGAATTGGAGCAACAACTCACCGCGGCAGCGGACTTGAAAGCCGGCGAACTCATGCAGTGGAAGCGTGAGCGTATTGGGGGCGCGGACATTCTCCACAAGAGCGAGGCCCTCAAAGAGTTGGTACGCCGTTTTCTCGATACCCCGGAAGATGCCGAGGCAGGGGAACAGCTTCGGACCTGGCTGAGCCAAGTCCAGACGGCGTATCAGTTCGACGGGATCTTTCTGCTGGATAGCCACGGCGAGGAACGTTTGTGGGTTCCCGAGGGCGAATCCCGCGTTGCGCCGGAAATCGCTGGGAACGCCATGGAGGTTCTTGCATCCAATCGGGTTACCATTCACGACTTCTTTCGCCACGAAGGTGACGGCCGCGTGTACTTGGCCGTCTTGGTTCCGATCCTCGACGACGAGAAGGGTGACCGCCCGCTCGGGGTTCTCGTCATGCGCATCGACCCTGAACTGTATCTCTACCCCCTTATCCAGCGATGGCCGACATCCAGCCGGACGGCGGAGACGTTTCTGGTCAGGAGAGATGGCAACGATGCGGAATATCTGAACAAGCTGCGCTTCTCGGAGGCCAGCGCTCTCTCGACTCGCGATTCGTTGGAGCACGTGGACAGTCTTGCGGTCAAGGCCATTCTGGGCGAGGACGGGATCGTCGAGGGCGTGGACTATCGGGGGAAGCGCACGATAGCCGCGGTGCGCAAGGTGCCCGAGCAGCCCTGGGTTCTGGTGGCGAAGATGGACCTATCCGAAGTCTATGCCCCGGCGGTGGAGTGGCTTTGGACCGTTGTTGTGTTTGTGGGTATTTTGCTGTTAGGCGCGGGTGCGGGGATGGGGTTGCTGTGGCGTCAGCAGAGGCTTCACTTCTACCGGGAGCACTACGAAGCGGCGGAGGCGTTGCGGAAAAGCGAAGCCTTGAATCGCAGCTTGCTCGAACATCTGCCGCATCGCATTCTCATCAAGAACCGGGATTCGGTCTACATCTCCTGCAATGCGATCTATGCCAAAGACCTCGGAATCTCCCCCGAGCAGATTGCCGGGACTGATGATTTCGCGTACTTCCCCGAGGAGTTGGCTACTTCCTACCGAGCCGACGACCAGGCCGTCATGACGAGCGGAACCCAAAAGGACATTGAAGAGAAATACATCGCAGGTGGTGAAGAGAGCTGGATTCACACGACCAAGGTGCCCTTTTCCGACGGCGATGGGCACGTTGTCGGAGTGCTGGTTATCTTCGAAGACATTACGGGGCGCAAGCGAACCGAGGAAGCACTGCGCGAATCCGAGCGGTTTGCGCAGGCCACGCTCAATGGCCTTACTTCGAGTATCGCTATCCTCGATGAGACGGGCCACATTGTGACGGTTAACGACGCGTGGCGTCGATTTGCTCACGTCAATGGAGCCGTGCTGGATCGCGTGTGCGAGGGGGCCAACTACCTGGGCGTCTGCGATGCCGCGATGGGACTCGATTCCGGAATTGCCAGAGACGTGGCCGCGGCGATTCGCGATATTATGGGAGGGCGCGGCACGGCGTTCAGTATCGAGTATCCGTGCCACAGTCCGGAGGAAAAGCGCTGGTTCCTATGCCTGTTGACGAAGTTTCCCGGGGAAGGGCCGTCGCGTGTCGTTATCGCTCACGAGAACATCACCGAACGCAAGCTTGCGGAAATTGCGCTCCGCGCAAGCGAAGTCCGCTATCGCCGGCTCTTCGAATCGGCCAAGTACGGAGTCATGATTCTGGATGCGAAGACCGGCATGGTCGTCGATGTGAACCCGTTCTTGGTCGAGATGGTGGGATTCGCGCGCGAGCAGTTTCTCGAGAAACGGGTCTGGGAGCTGGGCTTCTTCAAAGACGTCATTCCCAGCCGGGACTCCTTCTTCGAACTGCGTCAGATCGAGTACGTGCGGCATGACAACTTGCCGCTTGAATCCGTGAGCGGGCAGCAGTATGTCGTGGAATTCGTCAGCAATTCCTATTACGAGGGCAAGGACCGGATAATCCAGTGCACGGTCCGCGACATCTCGAAACGCGTCAAGGCGGATGCGTCGCTTCGCGAGGCGCAAGAGCAATTGAAGCGAGCGGTAAGCGCGGGAAACATTGGGCTTTGGGATTGGGACCTGGCGACGAATCGGGTCTATTACTCGCCTGAATGGAAGCGGCAAATCGGATACGAAGACCACGAAATCTCCGACGACTTCAGCGAGTGGCAAAACCGGTTGCACCCGGAAGACCTCGACCGGATACTCCATGCCGTTCAGGCCTATATCGCAGAGGAGCTACCCGACTATGTCCACGAGTTTCGCATTCGCCACAAGGACGGCTCGTATCGCTGGATTCTCGTACAAGCCTCGCTGATCCTGGACAAGGCCGGCGTCCCGGTGCGCATGCTCGGCTCCCACATCGACATAACCGAGCGCAAACGCCTTGAGGAGCAATTCCTTCAAGCGCAGAAGATGGAGAGTGTGGGCAGGCTCGCGGGCGGAGTGGCGCACGACTTCAACAATCTGCTCAGTGTTATCAATGGGTATTCGGATTTTCTGATCAAGAAGCTTCCGGCCGCCGACGCGATGCGCGCGGACTTGGAGCAAATTCGCAGCGCCGGGGAACGGGCCACGGCCCTGACACGCCAGCTTCTGGCGTTCAGCCGGAGGCAAGTCCTTCAGCCCGAAGTGCTGGACCTGAACCAGCTCATTGCAGGCGTGAAGAAACTCCTTGGCCGGCTGATCGGAGAAGACATCGAGCTCGCGTTCTTGCCGGACGACGCCATCGTCCGCGTAAAGGTTGACCCGGGACAGATTGAGCAAGTGATCATCAACCTCGCGGTCAACGCGCGCGATGCAATGCCCAGAGGCGGAAGACTCACAATCGAAACGAAGCGCGTCGAATTGGACGAATCGTACGCCGAGCAACATATTCTGCTGGCCCCCGGCGCCTATGTGCTGCTTTCCGTGAGCGACACGGGCGTGGGAATGAGCACGGAAACGCTTCAGCAGGTATTCGAACCCTTCTTCACCACCAAGGAAGTCGGCAAAGGTACGGGCCTCGGTCTTGCTACCGTCTACGGCATTGTGAGGCAAAGCGGCGGACAGATTCAGGTCTACAGTGAAGTGGGTTTGGGGACGACCTTCAAAATCTACTTGCCGATGGTAGAGACAGAGGAGAGCCCAAAGCACCATACGCATCGGACTGGAGTGACCGCGACGGGCACCGAGTCCATTCTCGTCGTGGAGGACGATGCATCCCTTCGAAAGATGACGCAGCGCATACTCCAAGAGGCCGGATATACCGTGGTGTCGGTTGCGGACGGCAAGGAAGCGCTTCAGACGCTCGAACAAGACACGAGCGTCGTTCACCTGATGCTGACGGATGTCGTCATGCCGGGAATGAGCGGAAGGGAACTAGCCGAAACCGTGCTGGCGGCACGGCCTGGACTCAAAGTGTTATACATGTCTGGCTACACGGATGACGCCATTGTGCATCATGGTGTCGTAGAAGATTCCATGCATTTCATCGGCAAACCCTTTAACGCGGAAAGCCTTACCCGGAAAATTCGCGATGTCCTGGATTTGACATGATGCAAGCGGAAGCCTGACGAATAAACCGAGTTCTACTTCGGGCCAGTCCGCGCGTTCTCGGGGAGGTCGAGCGGGAATTCGCCGAGCGCCCAATGGATGCCCTGCACCATCATGCGCTCGAAGTTGGCGTCATCCCAGACGTCCTTGGTGTGACCAAGGACGTTGACGTACACGCGCCCCTTGCCGTAGCGATGCGCCCACGCAATGCCGAAGTCTTTGTCGGCGCGTTTGACGCCTTTGGCGTTGAGATCGACGCTGGCGACATCGAGGCTGGCGAGCACACTCGTGACCGAACGGCTCCAGTTGGTGTGCTGATAGATCTCGTCGTAGACCTCGAAGCTCTTGGGCAGGCCTTGCATGATTGGGTGATCGCTTCTCTCGACCGTGACGCGCACCTTCTGTGTCCACGGGTGACCGTCGAAAATCGCGTTGATCATTTCCTGGTAAGGCAGCCACTCGAAGAAGGTGCCCGTGCCCGAATGCACGGCCACAAACCCTTTGCCGTTCTTCACGAAGTCGAGGATGGCTTGGCGGTTCGGTTCGGCGATAGGCAGCTCGCGGTTGGTGTAGAACACGAGGCAATCGTACTTCGCGAGATTCTCCGGTGTGATGAGCGAGCAGTCGTCGGAGGCATCGACAACGAATCCTTTGTCCTTCTGCGCCCACGCCTGCATGCGCTCGACGCTGTAGGGAAGGATTTCGTGGAAGTACGACGCCCATTTGGTGAAGTAGAGGATGCGCTTCGGTGCGGGATTCTGGCCATGCGCGGCCGTGGCCATCAGAAGGGTCAACATCAGAAGCGCTCCGCGCATTGAGTATTCTCCTCGCCCGGCGATGGGCAAATGATCGGTGCGGACTGGTCACCTTCGGGAAGTATACGGTTCGCATGCGCCGCCGGCAACGCATGCCTGCAAAGCACGCGCACAGGCTTTTCTTGCGTGTTGGGCATAAGACGGATCGGACTTATTCATTTCGTGGGCACACTCAGATCCGCGAGCCACTCCCTCGCGATCTTCTTGCCGAGCAAGAAGAACTTGCGTTCGGGGTGCCACAACACGAAGGCGCCGTTGCGCTTGGTGACGCTCGGATACACGCCGATGTCGATGCGTTTGAGCGGGCCAATTTGCGAACCGCCGTTGTCCATGAGGACCTTCGACTCGCTGAACCAGATGGGCTGCTCGGCGTGCGGGCGGTATTCGCCCAGCGCAATGAACGCGGGGCGGCGGTTCTTGCCCGTGTCTTCGGGCGCGCACCCCTCGAAGCGTCCGTCGTTGTTATGGTGCAAGAGAATGTATCGCCCCTTCTCGTACTCGTAGATTGGGCAGCAACACAACGGCTCGAGAATGGGCAGCCCCTTGTCTTTGCGAAGGAGCGGGCGCGGCGCGTCCCACGTGCGTCCGTCATCCTTGGAGACGGTATACCAAATGTAGCCGGTCATGGTGCGCATGGTGCAGAAGAGTCGCTTGTCGGGCAGTCGCACGAGGCTCGGTTCTTGGGCGATGCTCAACATCGGATTCGTGTAATGCGGCACGCGCAGCGCCTTATCGCCCCAGGCGGAATACGTGATCGCGATGTCCCGCGGCTCGGGATTCTTGTCGATGTTCTCGAAGCGCATGAACTCGACGACGCTCTCCAGGGAAGTCCACGACTTCGTGTGGGGCGGTGTGCGGCGCGCCACGCTAACCCAGCGCGTGAAGCCGGTGAACCACTTGCCCTTCAGGTCGCGGATAGGCTTCTGCCATACGATCCAGTTTGAAAAGACTTCTTCGCCAGGGTCGTCGTAGGGACTCTTCGGCATGGGAATCGTCTGCGGCGCGGACCACGTCTTTCCCATATCGTCCGTGTAGCTGCAATCCATGCTTCCCGTGAACTGCCGGTTGACGTCCGCGGGCGGGCGCTCCTGGTTCCACACGACATAGATCCGTCCGGATTTGGAGATAAGCGGAAATCCCCAGCTCGACATGCGGCTTTCAGGCGAGGGTTTGTCGGGCCCAACAATGCGCAGTGGAACCGCCCAGGTGACGCCTTCGTCGTCCGATCGCGAAAACATGATGCGATGATCGCCCGCGCCTTCGTGGCTGCTCTGCGTCCACACCGCCATGAGCGACCCGTCGGGACCGTCGAACACAAGGAAGTGCTCGTTGCCCGTGTCGAACGTGCTGCCGTCGATGCTCTTGGGAACGTAGACGGTATAGTCGGGCGCGCTCCGCGCAATCTCCTGCTTGAGGACGTCCTGAATGCTGGGCGGTACAACTTGAGCCACGCACGCAGGCGTGACTGCAAAGACTGCAACGAGAACTACCGCGAATAGGAATACGTACGCACGCGCGATGCATTTCATCGTCCAACTCCCCACGGCCCCCACGGCTGCGTTCGACGCACAGGGTACACGGCAACGCGCACACGAGACAACGACGCGAGACGTCAGCAACTTGAATCGACGGCGCTCATCACCTTGGGTAAACGCTTGTTTGCGACCGGACATCTCAATGGTATGCTGGCTGCGGGACGATGCAGCGCACCAAGAGGCGAAGGGGGACTGACTCTGATGGCACTATTCGGCGAAAAATGTATGCGGTGCGGCAAGAAACGCACGCGCAAACACGTGGAGGGAATTCCAACCTGCGACGCGTGCGCACTGGAATTGACGGCGCGGCGCGAACACAAGCGGATCTGTCCCATCGATGGGTCGGATATGAGGAAGGGTGCAATTCAGAACGTGATCGTGGACCGTTGCCCCCACTGCAATGGCGTTTGGCTTGACGGCGGAGAAATCGACCTTATCGGGAAAGCCATTCAGGCCGACAAATCCGGAGAGTTCACGAGAGGATTCGTGTGGGGCATGATCATCGGTTAGTGCCGTTTGTGCGTTGCGCGCGGCACGAGCAATGAAAGTCCCTACCAGAGGGACCCAATTCTTGAATTGGTTCACAAGGTCACGAGACACGGAAGAGAACAAGAGCCGTGATGCCTCCGCGCGGAGACATCACGGCGATGGCGAGAAGGACTGGTGGGGCGCCACCAGCGCATGGTAGTGATCGGTGCGCGATACACGGTAAACGGTGCACGATGATGGGCTTAGGGGCTAAGTGTTTTCGCTGCCCACCGCGTTCCATTAGTGCCCAGAATTTGTTCAACCCCCTGGACACCCGGGGTCCTTGCGCTCGCGCGGCGCCCCAAAGATTATAGTTCAACTTTCCAGTTGGTCTCTTGAATCAGCGCATTGATCTCGCGAATCTTCTTTGCCAGGTCTTCCACCTGCTTCTGAAGACTGGCGGTATCCAGAGTGGCAACCCAACGGATCTCGCGCACGCTATATCGGTCTGGCTCGCGTTGCGTGGACGAAATGGCCGCCTGAAGTAACGAATGCCACTGGACAAGCGAATCGCGCTTGGCGATCGCTTCCGTAAGGGTTCGTCCATCCGGGAGCGTATGCTTGAGGTTCGCGAGATTGATCGATTTCACGAGACCCTCAAGCTCCTCGATGACCCCATGTGCCTCCTTCAGCAGGGCGTTGGGATCCTCGTGTGGCGCATTTCCTTCTTGTACTAAGCCGTTCCGCTCAATCCGAGCGCGTAACGAAGCCACCTTCTTCTGCACGTCCCCCCGCAACAAGAGGGCCTCTGCAAGCTTCATGACACATCCTTCCGTAGCCGCACCCTGGGCGGCATCCACACATCTGACGTTTCGCATGCTACCAATAGTGTAGCCCCTATGCATACTGTGGTCCAGCGCCGCGGACCGGCAGGCGTAATGGGACCTGTCTACCCCGCCCGGTCCTATCGCCGTAGGAAACCCACAAGCATTGATCCTCCCGCCCAATCTTCGTAGACTTCCCCGGCACGGTTGTGAACGGCGTGGGGGCGCGCCGAGGACTGTGAACGAAGGGACATGACCGTGAAGACTTCCCGTTACCTCCTCCCCATCCTGTTGATTGGTGCGTTGTCGGCGCCCCTCTTTGCGCACGCCGCGGAATCGGCGGCATTGAAGCCTGTCCTTCTGCCCGGGACACCCGTAACCGAAGCCGCGTGGAGAAACCAAGGTGAAAAGCTTCACTTCGTCGTGGTAGGCGACCGGACTGGCGGCGGCATAACCGAGTGGCCGCTTTTCGACGTCGCGATGCAGGAGATCAATCGCCTGCGGCCCGACTTCGCGATTATGGTCGGCGACCAGATTCAAGGCTACACGCAGGATCCCGCGGAAATCGGCAAGGAATGGGAAGAATTCCGGCGGCATTCAAACGCGTTGCAGGTTCCGTTCTTCATTCTGCCCGGCAACCACGACATGTCGAGTCCGGTCATGAAGGAATGGTGGCTCAAGAACAACGGGCGGACCTACTATTCCTTCGACTACAAGGGCTGTCACTTTCTTATCTTGAACACGCACGAACACTGGATGGGGAACGACAGCACAATTGGTCCCGAGCAAGTGCAGTTCGCGCTGGACGATCTTGAGCGCAGCAAGAGCGCGGAGCACACCTTCGTCTTCATGCACGTGCCCGTATGGCAGGATGGAGACAGCGCCGAGTGGAAGCAAATCGAGACGGCGCTGGGAAGCCGGACGCATACGGTGTTCGCGGGGCATCTCCACCAGCTCACGTTTGAGCGGCGCAACGGCGCGCGGTACATCATCGTGAGCACCACGCGCGGGCTTGCGCCGCGCCGCGACGAGTCGCAGATCATGCAGTTGGGGAATTTTGCGCACTATACAAACGTGACCGTCGAGAACGGCGACGCGAAGATTGCATACATCGAACCCGGCGGCGCGACGTGGCCGGAAGATATCGCGACGCGAGACTTTCAGCGTGCTGCGGAGAATGTGGTGAAGGTGGAGGCGACGCCTCCGGGCGGACTGGACACGGATACGGCGCGAATGGGCGTGCGCGTTTCGATCGCCAACGAATTGCCGAAGCCGGTGGACGTTTCATTTCAGACGCTGCCTGCTTCCGGAGGCGTTTGGAAATCGAATCAAGGTAGTCTGACGCAGGCGTATACGGTTCCTTCAAGCGAACGGAAGGACTTTCAGGCGACCTTCGACGTAGCCACGGCAAAGGCTATTCCCGCGCCGCGCATTCGGTGCGCGGTGACATACGACGGAAAACCGCTCTACAAGTTCGAGCGCAACATGCCCCTGTTTCCCGAGCCGGATCTGCGTGTCGTGGACGAGTGGCACGCGGTGGGCCCGTTCAAGGCAGGTACGGTGCCGACGGTGCTCCCGTGGTTCCCGCGTTGGGCCTTGCCGAAGCTATTCGAGGCGCGCGGTCCCGAGCAAGGGTTCAAAACCGATGCAACTTTCGCCGACGGCGACAAGACCTTGGCGTGGCAGACGCTCAAGAGCGAAGGCGGATTCGTGAACTTGGCGCGCCTTGCCGCGACCCCGGATCACACCTTCGGATATGCAACGTGCGGCATCCAATGCCCAAGGACAAAGACCGTATATGCCGAGTTCCGCGCCGACGATTTCGGGCAAATCTACGTGAACGGTAAAGGCATCCAGGATGAACGCCTGTTCCGCACGCGCAGCGACGCCACCTACGTCGCGCTTCCGCTCCACGAAGGCTGGAACACCCTCGCCGTTAAGGTTGCCAATGCCACCGGCGGCTGGACGTTTAGGCTACGAATCGCCGACCCCGATTCGGAACTGCGATTCGCCGCCGCACCAGAGTAGGAACATTCCCCGTGGTTTGAAGCTCTTCCCGGTTGATCGATTCTCTTTTCTTCTCGGTGTTCATCGGTGTGAATCGGTGGTTGAGTCTCTTGGGTTGCGATTCTGCTGGGCTGTGGCGCTCGTGTGTTTCGTGGTTCCTTCTCTTCGCTCTTTATCCGCGTCATCCGCGCTATCCGTGGTGAAGTCTCTTCCGGTTGCGGCTATGCCGCGCTAAGCAGCCTCACCTCGTTGATGGAGTTATCCTACCGTCTCTTGCCAATTCTCGCCAAGACTCCCGGCGTCCGCTCATCCCCTTCGCGCAGCCGCGCACGCCGTTCCCGAGGCGATTATGCCAACCGCCATGACAAGCATGAGCATGGTGTCGATAACAGCGCTCTTCACGCCCACGTGCACGGACGCGTCTGCGTTGGATGCGCGATAGGTGATCACGGTCGGGTGCTCGCTTACGTCGATGACGTCGTCGAGCAGTTGCTTGGTGTAGCTGGAACCGATGTCGTGGACAATGGGTGTATCGGCAGCGGCTTCGAAGTTCAACGCGACCCGGACCGATTTCTGTCCGGAGAGGACTGGGTCATACCACAGAATCAGCGTGGACTCGCCGTTGTCGCGCCGATAAAGCGATGCACGGACTTGGCGCGCGGTGAGGCCGCCGGTGCGGTCCACGAGGCCGGAGCGAAGCTCGCTGTTGGAACAGTGCGTGTTGAACAGGCTGTACGCGTATGCGGCAGGTTTCCATTGGCGGTCACGGCCGAGTAGTCCGAAGAAACACTCCGAATCTACGCGGTGTTCGCGCTGCTCTTCCGCGTTACTGTCATGCAGGCAATACCAAACCAACGTTTCGACGCCATACGAGGTCGCCGTGGTATAGGACTTGATGGCGTGTTCCGCAAGCTGCTCCGGTGTGGCGCGCCAAGGGTAGCTGCCGCCGTCGGGATCTCCGAGTTCCGTGATCCAGAGCGCCCCGTCGTGGCCGTACTTCTTGTTGATGGCCAGGTATTTGGAGAACTCGTTGGGATAGGCGCGCGGATCGGTGGCGTACAGGTGAAAGCTGGGATGGTCGACGTAGGCCATCGCGCCCGCGGCGAACAGCCCTTCGCTTTGATGAGGCGTCCAGATGCCGAGGGGACCGTGCATGGCCGTGCCGATCACGCGGAGGTTCGGATCGATCGCATGCAGGGTTTCCGCGGTCTGCTTCGCGAGGCTGTAGTACTCCTCGGCGGGACCGTCCCAGAAGCGGGTCAAGCTCGGCTCGTTCCAGATTTCCCACGCGTAGACGCGGTCGCCGTAGTGCGTTACGACGCGGCGTACGTATTC
>JBHEKO010000332.1:0-3165 GCA_041859475.1 Candidatus Hydrogenedentales bacterium | reverse complement strand
TGGCAAGACTAGTGGAGGCGGTTTCTGCAGCCCGGAGACAGCAAGAGCAAGCGGACCTATACGGAACGAATCAGAAGAGAAAACCCCACAAAATATTGCTCTGTAACGATACAGACGAGGGACTGCAATGTCATGCCGTTGCCTGTATTCCTCGCTTCCCATCTTACGGACTGAGAGACACCGCTTGGGAGCGGGCGAATGCAGTCATCTCCGCAAAAGCATCGGGCGTGCTCGAAAGGTTCTTTACTGACTCCCGAGAAGTAACCCTTATGTGTCCCGACCTTGAGCAAAGTCTCCTTGGCGCTCCCCGTGATTGCCTAGATTTAGATTATGACACAACGCTTTGTACTGAGGACTTACTTAGCATTAGGTTCACCATATATGAATACGGTCGAGGCGCAGCTCACGGCCAGCGCTATTTCATGCATCTCTCCTTCTCGTTGAGGCAGTTTGCCGCGCTTGAAATTGAGGACTTCCTCCCCAACATTGCATCGTGGGAAAGCGATATGGTTGAGCGCATATATGACCATCTTCTGAAGTCATTGTCTCGGACTGCAAACGAAGAACTGGACCTCTCGCGTTTCATGCTTAAGCATATGAGAGACTACCTCAATCACACTTCCTTCTCCTCTTTCAACCTTTCCGCATCGGGAATTCTGTTCTCATTTCCTCAAGGCAGCCTAGGGAGTCAAGCGGATGGTGGCGAACAGGTCGTTGTTCCGTATGGCGAGATTGCAGCGCTCACAACTTCTCGCACACCGCTTTTCGAGATTCTCTTGCAGTCGGCAGTGAAAGGAGACAAGGCTCGCAGTCAGTATCCTTGACAACATTGACAATATCTGGGGGCGGACTATGGGATTTGCAGTGGAGCTATCGTTCGATGCCGACGCCGATACGGCGGTGCGGCGATTGTGGGAACGGTTGGAGGAACATGGCATCTCCGACGTGATGCCGTCGCTGGGCGCGTGTCCGCACATCAGCCTGGCTGTGTTCGATTCGGTGGATACCGGCGCGTTGCAGGACGAGCTTAAGCGGTTCGCGGCGGCGGAAGCGTGCATCGACACACGGTTCAGCGCCGTGGGGACATTCCCCACGGACGAGTGCGTCGTGTATCTGGCGCCGGTGGTCACGGTGGAGTTGCTGGAGATGCACGCGCGGCTGCACGCGCGACTCGCCGCCCTCGGGATGACCTCTCTCGAACACTATCGGCCCGGCAACTGGATTCCCCACTGCACGGCCGCACTCGACCTTCTCCATGGGTCCGTCCCGCGCGCCATCGAGGCCTGCTTTCACGGGCACTTCTTCATCCCCGTGCGCCTGCAGGCAGTGCAACTCATCGAGTTCCGGCCGGTGGTTACGCTATGTTCGTATTCACTGAAGGATGCCGATGCATGATTGGACTGGCCCTCAAAGTCCTTGGGTTCTGGTTTCTTCTGCTTGTGATTGCGGTGGCTTCCGGCGGACTGCGCACGTCATTTCTTCAACCCGCGCTCGGCGAACTGCGTGCCCACCAAGCGGGAACGTTGATCGTCTGTGTGGTCTTCGCCGCACTCATCGCGTGGTTCACGCACGCGGCGGCCCTCACGCCACGTCAAGCGATCCCGATTGGCGTCCTTTGGGTCATAATGACGGTTGCCTTCGAAACCGGCATGGTTCGCGTCTGGATGGGACGCCCCTGGAGCGATGTGTTCGCCGACTACAATCTTCTGAAGGGCCGCATTTGGCCGCTGGTACTCCTCACGTTGCTGGTGGCTCCGTGTATCGCGGCGTGTCTTTGGGCGCAGGACAGGAGTTGAAGATGAACAAGCGCTCCTCCTTGGCCCGATCTCAACTTCAAGAAGCTGGCCTCACACTCGTAGAGGTGCTTATTGCTGCCTTGGTGCTCATAGTCCTATTTGGCGTTCTTGTGCCGAAAACCATCCAATACAGAAGGGACTACAACGACGGGATCGCGGCAACCCGAGTCTTCGATGCCATCCACAAGGCAGGAACTTGGAGGGCTAACAGCAATCCCTTTGACGACGACAGCTATTTATTTAGTTTATTATACGGAAGACTGGAAGGCGGCCTCGGGGTTATCCTCAGCAACAACGATGCCTCTTTCTATAGGAAGGATGATGTCATCTACGTCGTGAACGATGCGGCGCGCGCTCTCCTGCCCGCCGCCCCGCAGGCGCCAGCACAGATTACGCATGAAGCCATACGTGCCGTGGCTAAGTAAGGGGCGATTCCGAGCTTCGCCGCGAAAGCAGCCCTTGCACTTCTGTCCCGCCGCGTCACTACCCCAAATGCCGGATGTCTATGTCGCCCCATGCGTCGCGCAGGTACTCCGCGACAAGACGGCGGTGACACTGGTGCGGCTTATCCTCGCTGCAAAGGAGGCAGCCATCTTCGACGATGGCTTTGGAGAGGGTCTTCTCGATTCGACGCGCTTTCATCAAGGCCAGAAAGGCGCGCTCGTATTCACCCCAGTCGCCCTTCCGCTTCTTGAAGGCGTCGAGAATGTCCTGCGTGGGCGCGAGTTCCGGCACGTAGCAATAGTCGATGCCGCAGATAGCCTTCGCGAAATAGGCGAGGTCTTTCTGCTTCGCGAAGCCCGCCAACTGCGAGACGTTGTTCAACCGCACATCGACGATTCGCTTGACGCCCGCATCGCGCAAGGCCGTGAAGAACTTCTCCGCGGACTTCTTCGTGAACCCTATCGTGAATAGTCGCATGCCGGGTTCCTAGTCCGCGAATCGCGCGGCGGTTTCGTCTTCGGTGGTTTGGTACGCAACACGGCTTCCCTGCTTGTCGTACGCCGCCGCATCCAACTCTTCGTCGGAGAAGAACAAGTCGGCATCCGCGATTCCCAACTGACGCCGTAACCGGCGCACCGCTTCGGCATGCGGCTCAAGCGCGCCCTCGGCAAGGATATGCTGCACATCGCACCCGCGCTCCACGAGCCGGCGCGACACCAGGATCGTGCGATGGCAGTCGAGCGGATCCTTCTCCGCGCACATGAGCGCGATACGCCGCACGGCGGCTTCCTGCAAGACCCGGTCGAGTCCTTGGCCGAATAGCGGCGTCGCGGCAAGCCGGTCGTATTGCACCTTTCCGTCGACGTAGCACGCCGGATCGTTGCTCCGCGCCCCAAGTTCCTTTCCGAGGAAGAGGTACGCGATG
>JBHEKO010000224.1:0-9500 GCA_041859475.1 Candidatus Hydrogenedentales bacterium | reverse complement strand
GGTCATGCGAATCCAGTTCACTTCGATCTCCCTCCAGGATTTTTTCGCTGCAAGGTCAAATTATTCTGTAGGCACGAAGGTACAGACGACCTGCACCTCCGGCTCGCCAAAACTCTCGGGAAGCTGAGGCAAGGGTACGGCTGCTTTGATAGCCTTCACTGCCGATATCCCCAGTTCCGGGTCTCCAGTGCTCTTCATAATCTCGGGTTCACCCAGCACATACCCTTCACGGTTCACCCAGAACGATATTGTAACCTCGTTCTTCGCGCCACTGTAGAGTACGCTCGAAGGAATCTCCCAAATCCGTTGGACCTTAATCTGAACCAGACTGCCCCACGTCGTCAGAATCGTGGGAAGCCCTTCTCCCATATTCACGCCCGGACCCGGCGGCAGCGTCGGGTCACCCTTCGGCTGCCCAAGCTTATCGCGCTTCTCCCCTTTGCCGTAGCCCGTGACGGGCTTGTCGGAATCCGATTCGGGCTGGTCCGCACTCGCGACCATCTGCTTGTCGGTCTTCTTGCCGGGCTTCTTAGAGTCGTCCTGTTTGGGCTTCTTGCTGTCGTCCTTGGGCTTCTTCGCCTCCTTGACCTCTTCCTTCTTCTCCGGCTTCGGTTTCGGCTTTTCCTCTTCCTTCACTACCTTCGGCGTCTCTTTGGGAGGCGGGGGAGGAGGTGGAGGCGGCTCAGGCTTTGGATCGGGCTTGGGTGGCGGAGGAGGCTCCGGTTTTGGAGGCTCCGGCGCGGGCTCGGGTTCTACTGGCTCCGGCGCCTTGGGAGGTGGCGAGAGTACTTCCGACTCTTCTCCGACGGCTCCGCCTTGCGACGCCGCCGCCAAGGGGACATTGGAACCAAACTGGACCTCGTAAATTGTGCCTATCGCCATTGGGGCGCGTTCGCGAAGCCAGACCGCGGCACTGGCGAGCAGCAACACATGCACCACTCCCGAGACAACCACGGCGCGCCGCAAACCCGCGGAGGAGGTTCGTTTTCGCCAGTATAAATCGTACAGCGTATTCATGAAGGTGTCTGTTGTGCCTGATCACACGTGCTGGTGAGAATTGGTGTCGCCGCACGATGGACTGCCGGGGGAACGCCTCAAAACGAGGATCTGGAAACGCGTCTTGCCCCAGACCTCTAATGGCAACACTATCTCACAGTTTCCTGTATCGGATCAAAAAAAGGCAACCGAATCGGGGTCATGTTGGGGCATCAGCATCCCATATATACCTGTGGGATATGCCGCACCCCCATTGATGGTGGTGCGCAACTCCCTTCAAGTCTACAATCCCTCACGCCCCCACGAAGTTCCGCCGCAGGGGGGCGTCAGTGAAGTGCGAGCAAGAAAGACAAGACGTAGGGTGGCGTTCGAGGGGGGGGCCGTGTCATTTTGACGATACAAGGGGGTACCCCAGGTTAACATTTCCCGACCCCGGCCACTTGCGGCGGCCAGACGGTCTACATTTCGCCGCTCTCCCGGGGGGGTGTCCCCGTGTGGTTTTGACGATACAAGGGGGGGCTCCCGGGTTAGGAGTCTTGTGTTGCGGCAGGGCCTCCCTACCCGCCACATTCCTTGCTACATACTCATCAGGCTGCACGCAATACTGCATAGGCATGGTTTGCCCCTCGAGAGTTACTTCCTATATATATGCGTTGTTTTGTTGCACTCGCTGGGGGTCCAATCCATCCGTTTTGCGGATCTTTTCGCGGTAGGTTGTCGTGGGAGGAGGACTGCGGGATTTAGGTAAAACGACGGGCAGGGCATGGACGGGCACGGACGGGCACGGACGGGTATGGAGCGGCACAGGCAGGGCATGGATCGACAGGGTGACTTCCTCGCGGTCCTCTCGTACAATGGGCGCCATGTTGCGTGGGATTTCCATTTTTGAGATGACGGGTAGGCTGGCCGCAAAGCGCTTGTGCGGCCTGTACGTCCGCCTATCCTTGTGGGCACTGCTTGCTGTCATTGTGGCAAACGCCGTGGGCGTCGAATCCATCTATATGCACGTGACGCCGTTTCATGCCGTGTACTTACCTGTTTTGGAAACTACTGGCAATGTGGCCGTTCTTCTGGTGCTTGCGGCCTTCGTGGGGGGGACGCTTTTCCTATTGCGCAGGCATGATTGGTTCGGGCCCGAGCTCAGTCCGCGAGCGCTGAAGTGGACGCTGGGCGGGTTGGTTTTATTTTCGTTTGCGTTGGCGGGGGCCATCGCCATGATGCGGGGTGGTCTGGACGGCATCGCCGCTCCGTATTTGCGGAGCCAATACGAGTACATCAACGACGTCGGGCGCGGACTGACGTTGCGCGGCTTGTTTCACGACTATCTCAAAATGCATCCCTACCTTTCGATGCACTCGAAGGTGCACCCGCCGGGTCCGGTCGCCCTGCTCTGGGTGCTCTCCTATGTGTTTGGCAGGGAGCCGTCGGGGCTTGCGCTGGCAACGATGGTCATTGGAAGTCTCGCGTTCATCCCCCTCTTTCTCTGGGTGCGCGACATGTCCGGCCAGCGGACGGCGTTGACCTGTTCTATTGTCTATGCTGTGACGCCCACGATTCTGCTGTTCACTGCCACGAGCGCCGACATACTCTTCATGCCCTTCACACTCGGCGCGCTGTTCCTGTTTTGGCGGGCGTTGCACAGGCAGTCTTCCGCCTATGCGTTGGCGGCAGGAGTCTTGTACGCGATCATGTCGTTGTTCTCGTTTTCGCTGATCGGAGTCGGCGCATTCTTTGGGTTTGTGGGACTATGGAAGCTGGCCGATCCCCTCCTTCGCTGGTCTGTCGTCAAGACGGCTTTGTTGATGGCGCTTGCCTTTCTCCTTGTGCACGGTCTCGTATACCTTTGGTCCGGGTTCGATGTGATCGAGTGCTTTCGGGTCTGCAAGGCGCAGTTTGATGAAGATCAGCGCAACTTGGACATGCTGACGCCCCGGTACGCCTCTTGGGTATTCAAGATTCTCAATCCGTTGACGATGGCCATCTTTGCGGGGATACCGGTGACGGCCCTGTTTGTTTGGAGCGTGGCGCGCTCGGAGGGACCTGCAAAGGCGCATACGATAGTCTGCCTGCTTACGCTGGCCGTGCTGAATCTGTTATATCTTGCGCGGGGCGAGGGAGAACGGTCTGCCATGTATATGATTCCGTTCATGGTGTTTCCGGCCGCTCTCATGATCGAGCGATTGGGGAGCGCGACGCGTTCGTTGGCGCCCCTTGCGGCAACCGTGGCGTTTTTGTTGCTGCAGAGCTGGCTGATTGAGTCTTTTCTATACACGTATTGGTAGGTCATATTCTCCGCACGGGGGCAACGAAGCGCCCGTGCGGAATGCGGGGAATGGCATGTGGAACGGTAAGAAGGTCTCTGTAATCTTTCCGACGTACAACGAGAAGGACTCCATCAAGCAGTGTATCGAGGAGTTCTTCGCGTGCCCGTATGTCGATGAAATTGTCGTTATCGACAACAACGCGGCGGCGGGGACGCGCGAGGAGGTGCAACAAACCGAGGCGCGCCTCATTCACGAACCCATGCAGGGGTACGGTCACGCGATTTGGCGTGGATTCCACGAGGCCACGGGGGACCTGCTCGTGCTGGCTGAACCGGATGGCACCTTCTCGGGGCACGACGTATCCAAGCTTTTGGCCTATTCGGACGATGTGGCCGTTGTGTTCGGCACGCGAACGCAACGCGAGTTGGTGTGGGAGGGGGCAAACATGGGCCTCTTCCTCAAGTGGGGCAATTGGGCGGTCGCGAAGCTGGTCGAGTTTTTGTTCAACACGACGTTGCTAACGGATGTCGGCTGTACGATGCGGCTGTTCCATCGCGATGCGTACCAGAAGATCGCGCCCCAATTCTCCGTGGGGGGGTCAGCATTCGGACCCCAGCTCCTGCTGTTGACCGTTTTGAACGGGATCTCCTTCATCGAGATCCCCGTCAACTACAGGAAACGTGTCGGCAAGTCGTCCGTGACGGGCAGCAAGGTCCGAGCATTTTTTCTGGGGCTTGAAATGATTGCGATGATTCTGCGCCACCGCATGCTTTCGTGGTTCGGGTGGCGGCCCGGCAAGGGAACCAACCCGCACGCGTGAATACGGAGGGCGGACTTTCCTGTCCGCCACTTTGATTTGTAGCGCATGCTCTCTGTGGTAGGAGTTTTCGAACCAACGCAAGCGCGGCGGGTTGGAAAACCCGCCCTCCAAAAGAGAAGCGCCTGCCGCTAGGGCAGGCGCTGCAGATCTTAGAAGATTTCTAGGTGGCTTATGCGGCCGGAACGCAGAGAATGTCCAACTTCACTTCGCACAGATCCTGAATGGCATAGTCGCCAATCGTGCTCTGGTACTTGATGTCGAAGTCGTTGCGATTGAGTTGGAATTCTGCGGTCACCTTCAGATTCTCACCATCCAGTGCAATCTTGGCAGGGAATGTGATGGACTTCGTCTTGTCGCGAATCGTCAGATCGCCTGTCACATCGAATCCCGCGGCGGACGCCTTAATGGCCGTCGTCTTGAAGGTCGAGTTCGGATATTTTCCGGGCAGGAAGAAGTGTTCTTCGCCAAGCAGCTTCTTTGTGATCTCGGGGTGATCGGAGAACGCGGACTTCATGTCGATTTTCACGTCGGCCTTCGCCGTTGCGAGGTCGGCACCCGCTACTTCAACCGTACCCTCGAAGATGGACCAACCGCCTTCGCGCGTACCGATGGGTACGTGAGCATTCCAAATAATGGACGACTCTTCGGCCTTAATCGAGAACTTCTTCGTATCGCCAGAGGGCGCCGGAGTAGCCGCGGCCGGTTCTACCGCAGTCGCCGCGGGTTCGACCGCAGTCGCAGGAGGCGGTGTGGTCGGTGTAACTTCGGTTGTGGACGGCGGCGGGGGCGGCGGCGTGGTGCCGGCGGGTTTCGTGCATCCATACGTAAACGCCAGTGAGAGAACCAGCGCGACGCAGAAGATTCCAGTCAGTACACGTTTCATGAATCGGTCTCCTACTCCCCCAGAAGCGAGGGAACTTTCATTGGCCCGCCGTGCGTTTAAGTCGGCTAGGCCATCCATATCATTAGGCGCAAACGCGCCGCCGGAAGTGAGTTCAGGCGCTCCCCCCGGAAAACACCAGCACCAATCGTAGCACCGAGGTGGGTGGGAAGTCTAACGCACGTGTTGAGGCGAGTACGCGGGGACCCCGAAGGCCTCTGTTTTCGCAAAAACCCTATTTGGGGCGTGCTGCTTCGGAAACCCGATATGAGGTTCACGGAGTAGGTCCAGTGCCATCTCTAACACATTGGACATGTGAGAGTTAGCAGGTTTACCGACTATGGCACGGAGAATGCGTAAGTGAATGCATGGTTTGGAAGCCATCGAGACAGTTGAATCCGAATGTAGTCGCTTTGGCGGCTTTTGCATGGGCCTTGGCAAGTCAAATTGCGTGGGCGGAGCCTGAACTGAATGTTGTGAAGGATTCCGCGCCAGCGAGCATAGGGCAACCGTATCGAATCACTTGCGAAGTCTCGTGGGTGGGCGAGCCGGCGGAATTTACCTTATTGCCCGCAACCATTGGCAAAGTCGATTGGGCTGAGGTGACCGTGGGTGCGATGTCTTCGGAAGTGCGCGATGGCGCAAACGTCGTATCCCAGACGGTAACCTTGGTTCCCTTGAAAGAAGGCTCTTTCGAGACGCCAGCCATAGAGATCCCATTCTTGAGCCCCGAGGACGTTACAAGTCCGGAGAAGCCAGACTCCCCAACGCACCCTGCCGTGCCTGACGCTCACCCCAAGCTCAGGGCGGACCCGTTCCCTCTACAGGTGCAACCCCACACAACCCCTGCCTGGCTTACCGGAGTCCTCGGGGCTTTTCTTTTGTTTGCGACGCTGGGAATCGTGGCCGTGGCGATCAAGCGGCGCACGCCGGTGCAGGCCACCATCGAGCCCGCGCTCGCCGGGGATATGACCGGCGCACAGGAGGCGTTGCGCGAGGCGAAACGACGCCGTATCGAGGGCGACTACTACGCGTACTATCGAGAATTGACACGTGCGATGGAGCTTGGCGCGGGCCACGCGACGGACGCAATCGCCGAGTTGGCGGCTCGCGCACAAGATGCCGGATACCGGGGGATACGGCCCACGGACGACCAGATGGACGGGGACGCGCGAAACGTCGAGCGTTACTTGAAACCGTGAGCAGGGTCGAGGCCCGGACGTGCGGGTGCGTCTTGTGGTACCATCTGGATGCGTTTGCGCACGAAGGTCTCCTGGTGAATCTGCTAGTGGAACGTCTGAAAAGGGTGAACTGCGTTAGGAGGAGCGAGATTCGATGAGTACGACCGCCGAAGAGCGAAGGTCGCGTCCAGCCATGTCGGTCGAAGAGATTCGCCGCAAGGTTGAAGCCCAGTCCCCGTTGATTGGCCGTTTGCGCGCGCAGGTTATGCGCGTCATCGTGGGACAACAATATCTAATCGACCGCCTGCTTGTGGGCATGCTCGCGAACGGGCACGTCCTTATCGAGGGCGTTCCCGGTCTCGCCAAGACGACGGCCGTCAAGACCATGGCCCAGGCGATGCAGTGCAAGTTCAGCCGTATTCAGTTTACGCCAGACCTGCTGCCCGCGGACCTCATCGGTACGCTCATCTACAGCCCCAAGGACGGCACCTTCACGACGAAGCGTGGCCCCATCTTCGGCAATATCATCCTCGCGGACGAAATCAACCGCGCCCCTGCAAAGGTACAGAGCGCCTTGCTTGAGGCTATGCAGGAGCGGCAAGTCACCATTGGCGATCAGACCTACAAGCTGGAAGAGCCGTTCATGGTGCTGGCCACGCAGAATCCCATCGAGCAAGAGGGGACCTATCCGCTGCCGGAGGCGCAGGTAGACCGATTTATGCTGAAGCTGCGCGTGAATTATCCGAGCAAGTTGGAAGAACGCGAAATCATGGATCGCGTCGACATGCTCCACGAACCCGTGATCGACACGGTTATCACGCGCCACGAAATCCTGCATGCGCGCGAGGTCGTCAACCAGATCTACGTTGACGACAAGGCGAAGAACTACATCGTGGATATCGTGCAGGCGACGCGCGTGCCCGACGCGTACGGGCTACCGATCAAGCACTTGATCGAATACGGCGCATCGCCGCGCGCAACGATCTACCTGCAACAGGCCGCGCGCGCGCTTGCGTTCCTGCAAGGCGAAGGCAACGTGTTCCCCAACGACGTCAAGCAGGTGGCCATGGACGTGCTGCGCCACCGCGTCATCGTGACCTACGAAGCGGAAGCCGAAAACAAGACCAGCGAGGACATCATCCGAATGATTCTCGACACGGTCCCCGTGCCGTAAGGAAGAGGCTGCAAGCCGGCATGAAGGTAGGTTGAACGATGATTCCGCAGGAAGTGATGCAGGAGATTCGCCGGATTCAGATCCGCACGAATCACATGGTCAACGACATTCTCACGGGTCAATACCAGAGCGTGTTCAAAGGCCAGGGCATGGAGTTCAAGGAAGTCCGCGAATACGTGCCGGGCGACGAGATCCGCATGATCGATTGGAACGTGACCGCGCGCACAGGCGTGCCGCACGTGAAGCTGCTGGCCGAAGAGCGCGAGTTGACCGTGATGCTGCTGGTGGACGCCAGCGGGTCGGGACGGTTTGGGAGCGTGGGGCGATTTAAGAACGAGCTTGCCGCCGAGTTGTGCGCGGTGCTCGCCATCTCCGCGATCAAGAACAACGACAAAGTCGGGCTTATCATTTTCACGGACGACATCGAGTTGTACGTGCCGCCCAGCAAGGGGCGCAAGCACGTGCTGCGCGTCATTCGCGAAGTGCTTTACTTCGAACCCAAGGGGCGCAAGACGAACATCCCCGGCGCGCTGCATTTTCTGAATGGGGTCACACGGCGGCGCGCGGTGACGTTTCTGGTGTCCGACTTTCTCGCTTCCGGATACGAGGTGCCGCTGCGTGTGGCGAGCAGACGCCACGACCTCATCGGAGTTGTCGTGAGCGATCCGCGCGAAGAAGTTCTGCCGGACGTTGGGCTGGTCTGCGTGCGCGATCCGGAGACCGATACCGAAGTGCTTGTGGACACGAGCAATCCCCGTGTGCGCGAGGATTATGCGCGCGCGGCCGTCGAGCGCGCCAAGGTGCGGGACACCATCTTTCAGCGCAATCGCGTGGACGCGATTCATATCCGGACAGACCAGCCTTACGTGCAGGAGATCTACCGGTTCTTCCGGATGCGGGAGCGGCGCTATGCGTAGAAGCAAGAGGCAGAGCGAATCTACTTGGAGGCAGCTTCATGGCTGATGCGGCCTCCGAAAGACTGAGGGAATTCCGCGAGCAGAACCGCGCGGCAGCCGAGTCCGGCTCGGTGGGCCGCCGTGCCGCGAGGATTGCCATCGGCCTGACGCTACTCTTTCTCTCGACCACTGGAGTCGTGTCGATCGGATTGGCGTTGTATGGTCGCGGCCAACTGTCGGGCGGCCCTTCCGCGGAACAGTTGCGCAAGTATGCGTTGAGGCTGGAGGAAAAGCAGCTTCCCGCCGCGGCGATGGACGCCTACGACCGCTACATGGATCGGGCATCGCTTTCCGACGAGGCGCGTGCAAAGACGTGCTTCACGGTTGCGAAGATCGCCGTGAACGAAGGTCAATACGAACGAGCCCTTGCCTATCTTTACGAAGCGGAGATGTTGGCCCCGGATTGCGACATTAAAGACGAGTTGAACAAGAGGGTTGTCCTCTGTCTGGAAAAGCTTGGCCGGACGAGCGCGCTGCAGCGTGAGTTGGAGACCCGTTCGACAGGGCATCGTACGGCGAAGGACATCGCACCCGAAGAAGTGATACTCGCGGAATTTTCCGGAGAGGTGATCACCGACCGCGATCTGGATCGCGAGATTGAGCGCATTCCCGAGGCTTCGAGGGCATCGTACTCCACGCCTGAAAAGCGCGGCGAAGTGCTGAAGAACATGGTCATTCAACGCATGCTGATCGACAAGGCCCTGCGGCAGGACCTCGACAAGGACAAGGAGGTTCAAGCCCAGTTGGAGGCGCAACGTGATTCCTTGATCGTGCACAAACTGCTCGTGTCGGAAGTGCAGAAGAAGGCGGCCGTGACGAGCGAAGACGTGGAGCGTTTCTACAAAGCGGAACCGGAGCACTTCAAGGCGAGCGACTCGGGTGAAGTCTTGCCGTTCGAGCAAGTCCGCGAAAAGGCGGAGCGCCTGCTCCGCATGAAGAAATCGGATGAGGAGACGAACGTCTTTATCGAACGTGTTCTAAAAGAAAACAACGCGAAGTTCTTTCTTGAGCGGCTGAAGCCGGTGGAAGGAGGCGCGCCATGAGAACGGCGCACCTCGTCGTGATTGCGCTTTGCATCGCATGTGCGTGCGTGTGGGCTCAAGATGCCTCGCAGCCCGCTTCACCGACAGGTGCCGATCCGTCCGCGACGAATGATGTCCCCGTCGTCAGCGCAGAACCCGAGGCGGCTGCGCCAGTCTTGGAAAGCACACCGGAGGAATCGGCGGAGC
>JBHEKO010000115.1:0-2805 GCA_041859475.1 Candidatus Hydrogenedentales bacterium | reverse complement strand
TCTTCGTTGTTGACTCCGTGAAACGCGAACAAGTCGACATGATCGAGTTGAAGCAGGCTCATGGAATAGTCGAATACGTCGGCAAACTCATTTGGGTTGGCGGTTGGGCCGACTTTTGTTTGCACGATGATGCGTTCGCGTGGGAGTTTGGGAAGAATCTTGCCGAGTTGGGCTTCGCTCGTACCGTAACCGCGAGCCGTTTCGAAATGGTTGATGCCTAACTCGAAGGCGCGGCGGATTGTGGCCTCGAGGTTTCTCTGGCTCTCCTCCCCCACTTCGTCATTGCTGTTCCACGATTGCTGGAAGCGCATCCCTCCACAGCTAATCACAGGAATCTGGAGTTCCGTCTTTCCAAAGCGGCGATACTTCATCGTGCTCATTCCTCAGCTACTTCTTTTCGGCAACAGGTGCGTCGCAAACCACTTTGTTCTTGCCCGATGCTGTCCATTCGGCCATGGAACCATCATACATGGAAACCTTTTCATTGCCGAGCATACGCAGCACGAAGTATCCCGTGCTGGCCGCACGGCCGGAATTGCAGTAGGTGATAGTGGGCGTCTTGAGATCAACCCCTTGAGACTTGGCCAGTTCCTCAATGGCGGCGGTGTCTTTGAGCGTCATATCCGTTCCCGCAACCATCTGTTCCGAAGACAGGTTTGTCGCCGTGGGGATATGGCCTGGGGCTTTCACGATGTCGGCCGTCTTCGTGCCGTGAAAGTAATCGGCTCCGCGCCAATCGACCAGCTTTCTGTCGCCCGCCTGGATGGCGCGGTCGATGTCGTCCATCGTCGCAAGCAGTTCATTGCGCGGCTTCAGTTCTGGAATGACGACGGCCTTCACCTTCGATGCCCCTTGCTCGGTGGGCTTTGCTTCCGCTTTCCATTTGGCGAAGCCGCCATCCAGCGCGGAGACACGATCATAGCCGAGATATTCGAGGACGAAGAACATTCGGGCGGCGTCCTTGAAGTCGTCGGGCTTCTCCATGCTCGCGCAGGCGACGATTTGCTTTGAGGGATCGATTCCCGCAGACGCAAGGAGCGCATGCAGTTGATCTACGGGTTTCAATAGGCCGGCGACTCCGTCGCGAGTTTCGGATAACGAGGCCACATCGAGATGCGCCGCACCCGGTATATGTGCGCTTGCGAATGCGTCCGCCGGACGCACGTCGACAACGAGGGCATCTTTGAGGCCGGCAAGTTGGTCTGTTCCCACGAGAAGGTTGTCGCCTTGGAGTGCGGCCAGGGCAAGGCAGAGAATCAGGGATGACATCTTCTACTCTCCGGTATGGGTGAACTGGACTTGCAGCGAATGCAATACATTCTACACTCGTTACGGCTGAGTTAACACCCCGGCCCCGCTCAATAATCCATGGGGATCGCGTGAGGAGGGTATCCTCGATCTCCGCGGACTATGCCTGCTTCGCAGGGTGAGGTATGGGAAGGCCTTGCACCAACTCAAGCAGGTCGCCTGAGTGGAATGGTTTTAGCATGTAACCGTCGGCTCCCCGATCCTGTGGGCGCGGATAGGTCTCCGTGTCCAACGGTTTTGCGGTGACCATGAAGACTTTGATGCCTTCGAGTTGTGGGTTGGCGCGGATGCGCTTGCAGGTTTCCCAGCCGTCCATTCCGGGCATGGCGATATCGAGGAGGACAAGGGCGAATTCGCCGCTGTCGACAATATGGACGGCTTCCTCGCCCGAACGGCAGCACACGACTTCGTAGCCTTCCGATTCGAGGCATCGGCTGATGAATATGAGGACCTCGGGGTCATCGTCCACGCAAAGGATCTTCCGTCCGATGCGATGCGGGTGCGGGCTATTCTGGCTGAGGGCATGGTGAATGCCGCTCAGGAGAGTGCTCTTGCGCAGACTCCTCTTTAAGCGACACGCCACAAGCGGCTTGTAGCGTGCGTAGAGTTCGTCGTCGTTTGTAATCAGGATCAATGGACGGTCCGAACAGCACTGTTCCGCGAGGAGCGTGTCGAGCAACACGGCCCCATTCCCGCTGGTATCGACATCCACCAGCACGCAATCCGGACTGTGTTTTTGGGCCAGGGCAATTGCGTGCGTCGGGGTTCCAGCGTGCACGACGTCCATGCCCTCGGAGAGGAGCATGTTGCGAACTTGGGTCGCGAGGGCGCGATCCAGGGTAACGACTTCCACGAGCAGGCGCGTCTCGGTGGGCAGGCTCTCGTCTTCCGCTGCACCTTCCTTCTTGGGACGAAGCAAGGGCATCGAGAAGCGGAAGATGGTCCCCTTCCCCACTTCGCTGGTCACGGTAATTCTACTACCGTGCAGGCGAGCGATATCTTGCGCGATGGAAAGACCGATGCCCGTGCCACCGTACTTGCGCGTCGAGCTGGCGTCGTATTGGTAGAAGCGCGTGAAGACCTTGTCCAATGCTTCTTGAGGAATGCCAATACCCGTGTCGGATACTTGGACATCCACGGCGGTCTCGCCGGGAATCATCGAGATGGTAACCTGACCGCCTTGATGATTGAATTTGACGGCGTTGGAAAGGAGGTTATTGAAGATCTGGCCGATCTTTCCCTTCTCGCCCTCGACGAGAACAGGCGTGTCCGGGGCCAACAATTCGAGCTTGATGTCGCGACCGTCGGCAACGGGCTGAATGATCTGCAAGCTTGAGTGCGCGCAATCGACGAGGTCGAAGGTATCGAAGACCAACGTTTCCTTGCCCCGGTGAAGGCGCGAGAAGTCCAGCAGGTTTTCGATCAATGTTACGAGCTTCTCGATATTCCGCAGGCTGATTCCGAGATATTCGCGCTGGGTGTCGTTGATGTCGCCGG
>JBHEKO010000815.1:0-3428 GCA_041859475.1 Candidatus Hydrogenedentales bacterium | reverse complement strand
CGCGTAATGATCGCCGCATTCGACCTCGTTGTAGGGATTAAAGAGGTCGGGATGATAGCGGTCATGCACTGCGCGGCACAGGGCCAACCCTTCGGTTACTTTGCCTTCCCAAATCATGTGCCCAGCAACCTGGTACTCAATTCCTGTCCACACTTCTTCCCGATAGAAGGTGCCCTCGGTGAGATAGCCGCCCTTCGGCCATGTGCAGGTGATCAGGCCCGCCTGACCCGGTGTAATGAACCAACGTTGCGGCTTGTGAGCCTCATTGTACGGCCCAACATCCGGCGCCCAGTTGTATTTCCATATCGAGTCGAGCGTCTTCGATACGTTGTCCCGGGGGTAGATATAGCCGAGGCCCAATTGATGAGCCCATCCTTGCCCGAACACCTGATCGGATAGACAGCCGTCCTTGTACTGATGCTGGGCGTGTTCGGCCAGATCGACTTCCTGAACAAAATACTCGCCATTCCACAAGCGCTCTACGGAGAGCTTCGCGCCCTTCTCAAATATCGCTCGAACTTTCTTCGCAAAATCTTTATCCCCCATTTCATTGGCCATCTCTTCGCCGGCGCGCAACGCCGCCAAATACAGCGAGCCTACAAATGTGTTTGCGCCGAAATAATTGATGTCGTAGGTATTGTGCTGAATGTCTTCGATCAACCCATCTTCATTGCCGTCCCGTCCGATGCTGAATTCAAGCGCCTTCTTGATGCTCGGCCAGTTTCGCTTCAAGAAGGAGAGGTCTGCCGACATCATGTGTTCGCGATAGGCCTTGAGGATCGTGCCGCACTGGCCGTCCGCCGCGTACTTGGCATCGCCGCGAAATCCGACCAGACCCGTTGCGGGATCGAATCCGCCGCCGTCGGCCTGGGGAAGGAAGTCCTGCATCTCGCGCACGCATCGCGCGAGTTCCGGAAAGAGCCGTGCGTGGGAATGGGCGTAGTTCCACACGTGCGAACAAGTGCCTATGCAACAGGCAACGCCTTCGTACGCCCAGAATCGTCCGGTCTTCCACCATTGGCATGTGCCGGTGGCAAGATAAGAAGCCGTGGAATGAAGCCGGTCCAGGAGCCAGTAGGGAAGCGTGCTGTCGTAATACGTATCGCGCCACAATCGAGTTCCACTCGCGAGACGCTCATGATTGTCCAACATGTATGCAACGACTTGGCCCGCATCCGCGAATCGGTTCTCGTAATCATGTCCTCGATTCACGGGCGGCGTGTCCCAGGGCGTCACCACGAAGCGGTCCCCGTTGATCTGATTTGGGAAATGCCATGCCACCACGAACGTAAAGACGTGCTTCTCTCCCGGAGCGAGTTTCACCGCGGCCGTCGCGAGCAGTCCTCTACGGCGCACGACGGTGGCATACGTCGCGGAGTCCTCCGCGACGTACTCCTCGCGCAGCCGGTTACCCGGCAGCGGACCCGCGAGCGTGGTCTCGCGCGCAGCCGGTTCCGTGCACGCCAGCGCCAAGGTACCGAAGTCGGGAGCGTCGTTCAGAGCGCCCCGCACGTCCACGCGCGGCGTGTCGGAGAATTCGATCTGGTCGACGTAGATGTGAGATACGCCTATCCCCCACCCTTCGCTCACCTTGTCGACGATCACGAGACGCGCTTCCTTGCCTTCCCATTCGCTGGCCAGCCAACTGTGCCACGCCAGCGTATCGCTGTGCTTGCCCATGGCGGTGCGAACGGCTTTTCCGTCCACGACGAGGTTCATGCAGGTCTTGTCGTTCCACGTGCCGCCTCCAATCAAGAAATTGATATAGCGGCGATTGATGGTGAAGGGCGGCGATGTCAGGATGCCTTGAGGCTCGTCCCCGCCCACGCGCGAATCGGCGAACCCTGTCCCTTCAAAGCCCTTGGCGGGAGAGGGCTTCTCTTTTGCGTCGGGAGCGACCTTTTTCGCGAACGCATCGCCTTCAACTTGCCACGCTCCGTACGTGTTACCTTCAAAGGTCTCGAAGGGAATAGCCTCGCGCTGAGTCGCGGCGCTTGCGGACTCCTCCGGCGACAACGCGGAATGAAGGCACAATGCGTGGTTGGAGCGCGTGACGTAGTCCGTCTTGCGCATGACTTCGAAGCGCCTCGCGAATTCGGCGCACACTCCATTCTCCAACCATCCCAGCGTCGCTACCGAAATTGGGTCCGGCGATTTGTTTTCGACAGTAAGGTGGAAGACCGTAGCAGGGATTCCGGAGTCCTTAGCGTTGAGCGGCATGAACGGGCTGAACGCTTCCAACGCGACTTCGACAGGAGATTCCGCGGCGGTGTACCGGACTGAACCTATTGGGTACTCGCCGCAAAACGTGACGTTCTCGAATCCATCGCGATCGAGGGTCTTTGCCACGGGCGCGCCATTGCCGGATTCTACGACGACCGCAAAGCCGTTATCGACAGGCTTGGCGACGCCTTGGTGTTTGTAGGTGGAAAACGTGCCTTCCACCCAGTTCGAATAGGCGTCATTGAAGACTTGCCAGCACCCAAGCGAGCCGTCGCCGCGAAGATACATCTGCCCTGTTCCAATGCCACCGCAGGGCATGCCGATATTGTCGAGAGACTTGCCCGAGAAGACTTCCTTAGTGCCGCGCGCGTAGAGGCTTCGTATCCACTCTTCCGTCAGCTTCTTGTCCGCGGGAATGAGGTGCCCCGACGCGGCATCCTCCGCGGCAAATGGACCGGCCATAATCTGAGCAAGCCTTCCTCCGACACGTGTGGAAATAAATCCCACGCCCGCCATCTTCAGAAATTCGCGGCGGTCGAGTCCCTTCGGTGACGACCCGCAACACCCGCCGGGGGCGCATCCGCACGATCCGCTCTCAACGTCGCGCATCTCCATGCCATCAATGGAGCGCCGATCACCCGCGCCCAACGCATCCCTCTCTTCATGTTCGCTCTTCACTCATTTATCCTCCGCAAGTGTGGGGCCGTTCAGCGCGCGGCCGGTCGAACCGGCAGGACCAAGGCGCTGGGGTGTTCTTTGTCCATGTGCACGACGTTCTTCGCTGTTCGCATCTCGCCGCCTTCGGCAGGAAAGTCCGCTCCGGTATTGGGATTCACTTCAAAGCGCGGGAAGTTACTACTCGAAATGTTCAAGCCGATGCGATGTCCTTTGTCGAAGATCCAACTGATACTCTGGAGGTCGATCGTGATTTCGACGACTTCATTCGGTCCGCCCAGCAACGGGGCCGCCTGATCGAAACCGAATCGCGTCTTTACGCGGCGAATGCCGTCCAGCATGAGCACGTGCCGCTCGTCGCCGGAGGGATAGATGTCCATCAGCATCGCGGTGAAGTCCGTGTCCGGCGCATTCGACGATACGAAGAGTCTCACCGAAACGCGTCCAGTGATCTCCATCGGCTCCGGCAGCGGTGTGGACGAAAACGCGAGCACGTCCTTTCGCCTCGCGATGTTCTCGCGCTGGTCGTA
>JBHEKO010000811.1:0-5911 GCA_041859475.1 Candidatus Hydrogenedentales bacterium | reverse complement strand
GTGTTAAAGAACTCGCGGCGCCGCGGATACACCTTTCGCAAGTGATCGAAGTGCGCGCCGCGCTCGGCCGCGGGCATCTTGATTATAGCGCGAAGGGCCTCGTCGTCGCGAAGAACGTCGTAGACTTGGCGCACGACACGGCGCATTTCGGATTGCTCGTTCTCCACCGTGCCATCGACGCATATCAGCGGAGTTTCCGGCGCCGGCAGCAGGGGAGTGGGGTCCCACGCAGGCGCCACGCCCAGGTACGCACACGCCGCTTCATACACTTGCCGCGTCCCATTCACCTTGCCGTCGAACGAATACCCTGCGATATGCGGCGTCCCCAACGCGAGGTTGGCAAACAAGTCCAGATCGATATTGGGCTCGCCCTCCCACACATCCAACGCGCTCGCACCGACGCGCCCGTCTTCCAAGGCTGCCTGCAATGCCTTGCCGTCGATGACCGCTCCGCGCGACGTATTGATAATCAGCGCGCCGGTCTTGATCTTGTGCAGAAAGGCGTCATCGACCAGATGATACGTCGCATCCGGCCCCGTCTTCGTCAGCGGCACGTGAAACGTGAAGATGTTGCAATCGAACAGTTCTTCCAAGGGACGATACTTCGGGTCCCCCGTTTGGCGCGCAAGCGGTGGGTCATTCACCACGCAGGTCATACCCAGGGCGCGCGCCTTACGCTCGACTTTCGATCCCACGTTGCCGTGGCCCACGATGCCCAGCTTGCGGTCCGTTAGCTTAAAGCCGCGCACTTGCGCGAGATGAAGCAGCGTGGCCACGATGTAATCCGCCACGCTGTTGGCGTTGCATCCCGGCGCGCTGGAGAACGCGATACCCTTTTGCTGCAAATGCTCTTTGTCGATATGGTCCTCTCCAATCGTCGCGGTTCCCACGAAGCGCACCTTGGTTCCTTCGAGCAGGGCCGCGTTCACTTTCGTGATCGACCGTACAAGCAGAAGCTCGGCGTCTTTCAGATCTTCGTTCGTGATGCCCCGGCCCGGCCTGAGCGTGACATCGCCCAAGGTTCCAAAGGCGTCTTTGCCATACGGAATGTTCTCGTCAACTACAATATGCATGGAATCTCCACAAACGTTTTGGGTTCCCCAAGTCCGTGCCTGGAGTAGGCGCAGAGAGGTCACAATTCTGACAGATGCGCATCTGAATTGCATCCCCCCGCGCATGGTACAATGACGTGCTGCAATGTGTCCGGGCGAGTGGGCGGGGAGGAATTCGTCATGGCAATGCCTTGCGTAAAGTGCGGAATGCGTACGCGCTACGAGAAGAATCCGAGGTCGCTTCTCGGACGCCTTTGGAAGTGGCACACGAGCTGGTGTCCCGGCTGGAAGAAATACCTGAAGTCGTTGTCCGACAGCGAACGCGAAGATCTACTAAACCGCCTCAAGGCATGACGCTGCCTCGTTCACTTTTCGGAGGGTTTGGCGTCCTCTTGTGAGGACGGAACTCGGTGGAGGGTGAACATCTCCACAAACACCTCAGGGTCCTTGCCCCACTTGCGTACGAAGCGCTTTAAGCGGCTGGGTTTTGCCGTGAGGATAGTCTTGTCGTCGATGCGTACATGCCTGACCCACAGGCGACCCTTCTCCGAACGCTCCTTGGCCCAGTCGCCAGCCATGGCCTTCACGGCGAGGGTGTCTTTGCTCAAGTCGATAGCCCAGAATTGGTGGAGGTTCTGAGAGTACATGGCTGCATCACCTGACGGCTCCTCGAGCAGGAGGTCCATGAACAACTGACCCTTGAGCTCGACAATCGCCACATCAAACTCCAGCTTTTCGTCTCCATCGCGCGCAATCATCCGGTAACTTGTGTCATCGACCGCCAGAAACTCGATGACATTTTCGTCTCCCTCGTTCTCAATCCAGTTCCCTACCAATTCGGGTCTTGAGACTAGTTCATCCGTGGAATCATAAAGGGGTTGTAGCGAGAGAACGGGACATCCTGTCGCCACCAGGAGCAGGCACAAACCGATACCGACTCGCATTGCCATGACCATTGCCTCCCTTATGCTTCTGAGAATAGAACTGCTTGCATACCCAGAATGCCTAACCTCGGAAGTCCCAACAATACGGAAACTGCGGATCAGTTATCCATGCGGTCAATCGACTGGGGTATCCAGTCATAGAGCGGCAACACATTCGCGTCCTTGAGAACCAGTCCTTTCGCGTTCGCAAGGAATCCAGGGCCAGACTCTGTCGCAGAAACAGAAAGCCTCGCAATTTGCGTCGATCCTATCGGCGTAACTTCTCCGGGATCGGATTTTCCATCACTGTTCTTGTCTTGCCAGACGGCCAGGCCCTGCAATTCGTCGCCGGCAAGCCAGCCGTCGTTGTTGTCATCCAATGCTCGTAGCGCGTGAAATCCGTCTTGCCACAACATCCACCACGTCGCGGTGCCGATGAGTCTTCTGCCGGAATCGATTCTCCCTGTGTTTAGCGGGTCCCAGGCCAGGAGCATGGTGTCGGACTTTACCCAGGGCCAACGCACGTCGCGCCCATACCCATCGAGATCGAACGCAACCTTCTTGTCGGATTCCAGTAGATCTTGAAGGTTCAGCTTTCGAGATAGGGAGAAGATGACAGGCGTGACTGTTCGCGGGAGGGACTCCATTTCGCGCGTCTCGTTTGTCAGCTCCTTTGTGAGCTTCTCTTCCTCGGTGGTCTTTTCCTTTCTCGTTCCCAGGATTGTCTGAATTCCCTTGGCCGATTCCATAGCGAGCCCGTTGTACGATTTGTATTTCAGGCTGTCTTCACGCGCTGTTTTGTAGGCTGTCTTGTAGGCGGCGATGGCGCGGTCTTCCCATCCTCGACGGAGGACGGGTCGCAAGCGTTCCTTGCCTGCATCGGTTGCCGCGCTGTCGTACGCGCGCTCCAATAATGCTAGTGCATTGGATGCGCGCACATTGAGTTCCCCTGTGGCACGCTCTGCCGTTGCCGCATCAGAAGACTGGACCTCGCCTATCAGCCGCAGGATCTCCTGCTGCTCGCTGGCACTGACGTCTTCCTCGATAGGGCACGCCACTTCGCCTGCAAACTGCGCGCCTTCCTCATACATCCATCCCAACCCCATCCAGAGTCCTGCAACTTTCTGAGTGTTGGTCGTGGATGTAATATGCGCAATTCCCTTTTCGAACCATCGCATGGACTGGACCAAACAGTCCTTCCTCTTGGACAACAGATCCGGGGAAGCGTCCTGGAAGGCCTTTCGTTCGCTTTGATGGAGGTCATAGAACATCGTGGGGCCTTCCTCGGGCCGATTGTTGTCCCAGATCCCGAACTCTTGCTGCGCAAGCGCAAACCCAAGACTGTACGCCCTGGCTAACCAGTAGTATCCCCGCACGTCGTCCGGGTGTTCGCCGACATACCGTTCGTAGTTTTTCACCAGCCGTTCAAGCGGGACGGTCTCATCGGGTTCAATCCACGTGGCGAGCGCGGCGGCGCAGAGAAGTGACGCAAACAAAGGGATGACAAAGCACCGAAGGTACGACGACATACTCCACCTCCCCAATGCGGAACATAGTATCACTACTTACGGGCTATCCTACACGATACTTGCCTGTGGGGGCAATTGATTAGCATTCCGCGCAAGACAATGTCCGCAACGCGGCAGAGCTGCCCTTCGGCCCCTGCGACATCGGACACCGTAGTCTTCCCGTCTGTTCGAGCCGGGGGTAGGCGGTCCCTCGGAATCTCGTGCGCTTTGCCGTCCCTACTTCTTCCAGGGCGGCGTATCCGGAAGGAACGAGTCGAACTCCTTGATCAACGATTCCTCGTAGGCCCCCGCGTAAGTGCCGTTGAAGAACTTGTCGAGCCCTTCCTCAAACAGCCGTTTCCAGGACGTCTCTTCCTCGCCGGGGTTAATCGGGAAAAACAGCGCGCCGTTGCCGCGTGCTGCCTTCATGTCGCCAGGCGCGTCGCCGATCATGAGCATCTTCGTTTTCTCATACCGGCCTTCGGCCGAAAACCGGATGTGCTCGGTCTTGGTGCCCATTTCCTGGCCGGCGATTGCAAAGACAAACTTCGAGATGCCCTGCTCTTCCCACTCGCGCTGGAGCGCTTCCGTGGGGGTTTGCGAGCAGACGAGCATATCCGCCCGTGATTGCGCCGCTTCGAGGCATTCTCGCACGAAGGGGAAGGGGGGGAGACCCTCTTTGACGATTTCCGCCACAGTCACATTGACGGCCTTGCTCCACTCGAAGGTGCGGAGCATATCGGGTTCATTGTGTGTTTCGCAGTAGGCCTTCAGCGTCGGGTTGCCAAGCTTGGTTTCGGTCTCGATCCATTTGCGGAGATTGGGAACCTCGGGGGCTTTCCAGCCGCGTTGCTGCACCTTGTCCCATTGAGAGAGCAGGTCGAACGTCATCGTCAAAGCGGGAAACCGGTTGATGCCGCGCCATTTCGAATAGAGGTTCACGAACTCGGCCGCCGCGCGCGCGAATTTCGAAATAGGTTGAAGATCCCAGTATTTGATGATGTTGGGGATGAAGCACTCCTTGTGCTTCAGCTCCATCGTGTCGAAAGCGCAGCCGTCGGAGTCGATGCAAATCAGAAACTCGTGGCTGGGCTGGTGATCTTTCAGGACTTGGACAATATCGGACATTGCAGCTGCTCCTCGTGGCACGCGGTGCGTGCTCAGACCCCCGAAAAGGCGGAAAACCCGCCGTCCACGGGCACGACAATGCCCGTCACAAATTTGGATGCATCACTGGCCAGCCACAGCACCACCCCCACCAGGTCTTCCGGCGCACCGTAGCGGCCCATGGGCGTATGCGCGATGATTGTCTTGCCGCGCGCGGTGAGCCCGCCTGTTTCCTTGTCGGTAAGGAGAAAGCGGTTCTGATCGGTAAGGAAAAAGCCCGGGGCAACGGCGTTCACGCGCAAATCGGTGCGGTATTCCTGCGCGAGGTGCACCGCGAGCCACTGGGTGAAATTACTCACGGCCGCTTTCGCTGCGCTGTAGCCTGGAATCCGGGTGAGCGGCCGAAAGGCATTCATCGACGAAACATTGATGATGCTCGCACCGTGCTCGTTCTTGAGCATTTTTTGAACGAAAACCTGCGAGGGCAGCACCACGCCGCCCAGCAGATTCAGATCCACCACCTTCTGCAATGCCTCGCCCGACAGCTCGAAAAAGGACTGGGTGGCCGAAGTCGTGGCGCCCTGCATGTTCCCGCCGACCGCGTTCACCAAAATGTCCACGCGCCCGTGATCTTGAACGATGCTGTCCGCACAGGACTGGATGGATTCCTTCTTGAAGGCATCCATAAGATATCCAGACGCCTTGCCGCCTTCCTCAATGATTTGCTGCGCGAGCTTGCCGGCGTTTTCCAGGGAGAGATCCGCGATGGCGACCGTCGCCCCCGAACTTGCCAGCCCCCGTGCAATCGCGCCGCCCAGCACGCCGCCGCCCCCGGTGACCACAGCGACGCGGCCATCCAATCTAAACAAGTCTTTTTGAGACATTGAATACTCCTCGCCCCTATGAAGCTAGAGGCAGACAAGAAAGAAAGCCGAATGGCCTGGAATGGGAAGAGGTTATCATAGAAATCCGCCTTCTTTCCATTGTAAGCATGCGCCAGATGAGATAGACTCTGTGCCACGGCCTGTTCGCAGCCGGGCAAGTGGGTGGCCAATATGGACTCAGTTTTGAGAATCTCTGACGCGATGAAAACTTCTTGCATGCCGCCCATTTTCCGATTGCTCTTCGCTGCGCTTCTTTTGGGGGGGCCGTTTTTCCCGGGCGCATTGGCCATGGATGACTTTCCCGCTGCCCTCGCGGAGGCCGGTTTTGAGCCGTCGGAATATGAGCTGCTTCTCGGTTGGACGGAGACGCGGACCTCCAGGGGCACCCTGCGGCATCAGCCCGTCGAATTGCAGGGCTACCGGCTCCAGCACCGCGG
>JBHEKO010000762.1:0-10669 GCA_041859475.1 Candidatus Hydrogenedentales bacterium | reverse complement strand
TGGCACGAACTCGAAGTCGACGGCGTGTTCGACCACTGGGGCGGGTTCAACCACGACGTGTCGAGCAATTCGATTGCGTGCCGGGAGTTCTTCCTGAATCCCCTCGCCGATCAGGAAGCAGTATGCCGAGGCATCGCCGAGAAACAATTCGGGAGCGATGCGGGCGCGCACGTCTTCGAGGCATGGAAAGCCCTGGAGCAAGCCCACGCGGTTCTGTCGACGGCATGTTCCTGGGCGCCTTCCCAATGGCCAGGGTGGTATAGCGGACGCGACTACGCCCCGACTGCAGAAGAGTTCGCGAAACGCGGCCTCCAAGGCGGCGAGCCTCCGCGGCAAGCGGTAGGCTTCACCTACAACGACCCCGACCTGGCAACCCGCCTCCAGTCCGTCGCCGACGCGTGGCAATTTGCATACCCGCACTACATCGAGGCATCGGAACGGATGGAGCAGGCCATCGACAAAGCCAAGAATGAGCCCCTGTTCTACGCGTTCTGGTGGACAGGAGAGACAAAGAGTCCGACACGGCGCGAGCACATCCGGCGGCAACGAATCTACATCGAGTCGATGGCATTCGTAGGAAGAGAGGTCGGCGCGCACTTCGCGCTGAACGCCCTCTTCGAACGCGTCGGCCGCGACGCCGCCGCGTACAAACAGCAGGCCCACGGGTTGTTGCTCGAAGACGCCAAGGCATGCAGAAACGCCGCCGCGTTCCTCGAAAAGCTCAAGATAAATGGCGACGACCGAAGAAGCGACCGCGATTGGGCAGGCTTGTATCGCAAGAAAGCGGAGGCTATTGACAGCTACGCAAAATAGACTAGGCACCACCCAAAGCAGACGTACACGCGCTTCCAAACTCGCCGGTTGACTTCAAAGATATGAATTAATCCATACTCCGCTTTTCCTGGGACCGCCGAACTCCCGTTCGGCCTCTTAACTTGCGCTGACTGCAGGCCCCGCCCAACCCCACGCATCTTTGCGTCGTTGCGACTTTGCGTTGGACCCTAACCGCCTGTAATTACCTTTGACTACGCGGCGCCGATATACGCCGCGAGAGGGACCACGCTCACGTTCTTCGCCAGGGCATAGCGCTTTTCACCCGGATACACGACGTGCAATTCGTCGAGCTTCAAGTCGGCGAGCGCAATACGCATGGATGGCGTCAGGGAGGGGGCGTCGGCGCGCTTGCATTCGACGCCAATGCGCCGGCCCTTCTTGAAGAGCACGAGGTCAATCTCCGCGCCATTGTGCGTAGCCCAATAGTAAGCTTCGTCAGGGCGAAGGGCCTTGATGACTTCTTCGACGGCATAGCCTTCCCAGGAAGCGCCTACCTTCGGATGATGCTCCAAGTCGCGCTGGCTGCCGATGCCGAGTAGCGTGTGGAGCAAGCCGCTGTCACGTACATAGATCTTTGGCGCTTTCACCTGCCGCTTGCCAAGATTCTCGAACCATGGAGGCAACTGGCGCACCATAAACACCCCCGTCATCAGGTCCAGGTAACGCCGGACGGTGGATTCGTTGACGGCCAAGGCGCGCGCCAGTTCGGCGGCGTTCCATGTCTGGCCATGATAATGCGCGAGCATGCTCCAGAATCGGCGCAAGGTCACGGACGGAATGGTGAGTCCCAACTGGGGAAGATCGCGCTCTAGGAAGGTCTGCATGAAACTCGTGCGCCAGGCAATCGACGCGGTATCCGTGCGTGCCGTAAACGACAAGGGAAAGCCGCCGCGCAACCAGTGCCGCAGTTGTGCGCCAGCGCCAAGGTCCGCCAAGCGGAAACCCTCGAGCGGAACGGTCTCCAGGCGGCCTGCCAACGTTTCGGACGACTGTCTCAGCAAATCCGGCGAAGCGCTTCCCAGAATAAGAAAGCGCGCGGGAAGCGGTTTGCGGTCCGCCAATACTCTGAGTAAAGGGAAAAGGTCCGGTCGATGCTGGATCTCGTCAATGACGACAATGCCTTTGAGGGGACGCAAATCGGTGTCCGGTTCGGAAAGCCGGGCAAGGCTAGCGGGGTCCTCCAGGTCAAAGTAGTTGATCGATTCCACCGGCACGATTTGGCGAGCGAGCGTCGTCTTGCCGCATTGACGCGGTCCCAGCAGGGCCACGACGCGGCTGCGCTTCAGCGCAACTCGCACCAAGTCAACGTCAGTCTTGCGGGTAATCATGTTCCGATTATACACCATGAAAATCCCGCAGTCAACGCGGGATTTTCATGGTGCATTTCGATTCTCCCCCCCCCACTCCCACCCAGGGCGACTGGTTTCCGGTACCGATGCATCATCAAAGAACTCTCCTCGGTGGTGAAAACTCCTGGCCTTGGTTGCGGCCCTCCTGCGTCGCGTCATTCACACGTTGAGGGGTTCCGGGAGTGCAACAAACTTCCCCTTATATACAGGGAGTATTTGAACCATGACGCAAACCGCCTCGGAGCACCCCCTTGTTTCGTCAAATGGACACAGCCCACCCCACCCCGTCAGTTGGTCCGGGCGAGCTGGCATTGGTCCGTGACGGTCCGTGCCCCTCCCTGGACTTTGCCACCCCTAGAGACTAAGGAGCGGATCCCCCGGCGGCGTCGGTGAACCACTGGCAGGCGTCCACGTATTGATTCTCGATGCCGTCCCAATACGTGTGAGCGCCACCGGGTTGGACGATGAGTTTGACCTTTAGTCCCACCTCTTCGTATTTCGCCTTCATGATCTCGGATTGCTGAACCGGTACGGTCGCGTCCTTGTCGCCGTGAATCAGGAGCAGAGGCGGATCGTCGGGCGTGACGAAGTAGATTGGGGATATCGATTTGAGTTGGGCAGGCAGGTCCGTGATCGTTCCGAACATTCCCGTGAACAGGCTCGGCCGCGCAGACTCGAGGAATTTATACCCGTCCGGTGCTCCCCAGTTGATGAGGTCCGTCGGAGGAAACCATCCGACAATCGCTTGCGTGCGGCTGCTGACGCGCTCGACGGGGTCTTTCGAATCGGGCTTGCCATCGTCGCCGGTCACGCCCACCATCAGGGCAAGGTGCGCGCCGGAAGATCCGCTCGTGATGCCGATGTGATTGGGGTCGATGCCGTAGTCCGCCGCTTTCATGCGAACGAAGCGCACCGAACGGCGGATGTCTTCGACCATCTCGGGCACGAAGAACCGGGGGCCGCTGCCGTGACGGACGATGAAGACAGTGAATCCGCCGTGCAACAGTCCCATCGCCCAATGGTCCTTGCGCATTTCGGCGACTTCTTCCGGGATATTCGACTTGCTCGATTTCCAACTGCCGCTCGAGATCAGGACGATTCCCAGACCGTTGCCGTCCTTCTCCGGCTTGAGCACGTCCAGCGTCAGCCCCATGCCTTCTTTCTGGCCATAGACGACGTCCTCAATGGCAGTATACGGGACAATAAGGGATTCGATCCCGGCATGGCTCGTCCGGGCAAGGACCAAGCACGCGATTCCAATGAGCGCGAGGGCTATGCCCCGTGTGTAACTGCGATTCATGTCTACTCCTTCAGGGTGCTGCGTTTGTCGCCGTGGCGACGCTACGGTTAAGCGCGAAAAGAGATCCACTGCCGCTCCTATGAAAGCGGAGATACTGAGACGATTGTGGCACTTCGGTTTCGTCCGCCAGCGACGCGACTTGACCATGGCCACCCTTGGTCGCTCCTTGGCTGAACGAATACTCCATGCTCTCAGTTTTTCGGACCGTTTGCAACGAGTTTCGCACATGAATCAGAAAAGTGGCCATTGGCAGGGCAAGACAGGGGGATACACTCGAGTCATGAGCGATGTATGGCCGATTACGCTTGGGGCAACCCGAACCCTGGAATCCGAGCAAATGTTGGGAATCATCGCCTACCGCGAGTTCCGTTGCTGTCTTTGCGCCTGTGGCGTAATATCCCCAAGGGAATTCAACCGAACAAGGACAGCGAACATGCAACAGGGATTATGGCGGTTCGTCGCAGTGGGACTCATGTTGTGTGCGGGCGCGGCGTCTGCCGAAATGGACCCGTTGAAGGAGGCCGGACCGAATCCCTGGACGCACCTGAATTTCCAGAACAATCCGGCCCACTTCCAGTTTGCCATCATGGGCGACCGGCATGGCAGCAACCGCCCGGGCATTTTTGAAAAGGCCGTGGATCAAGTCAACCTGCTCTGCCCCGAATTCGTGATGTGCGTGGGCGATTTGGTTCCCGGTGGAGTCACGGACGCCGCCGCCCTGATTGCGCAACGGGAAGAATTCGACGGCTGGGTGCGCAAGCTTGAAGCCCCGTTCTTCTATGTGCCTGGCAATCACGACATACTGAACGGTTCCGCCGGCGAGACGGTATGGAAAGAACGCCTTGGACGCCTGTATTACCATTTCATCTATCAGGACGTGTTGTTTCTATGCCTGAACACCGAAGAGGCGGGCGAGGGCAAGATTGGAGAAGCACAGGCCGAGTATGCGCGCAAGGTCTTGGAGGAACATCCCAGCGTTCGATGGACGGTGCTGTTCATGCACAGGCCACTGTGGATGCACAGGACCAATACCGGATGGGAAAAGGTGGAGGCTGCCCTGGGCAACCGCCCCTACACGGTCTTTGCAGGGCACACGCACCACTACCTGATGGCCGAGCGGGGTGGCCACGATTATGTGGTGATGAGCACCTCGGGAGGGGCCACGGATGGGAAGAGCATCATCACCGGCGAACTGGACCATGTGCTGTGGGTCTCCATGACGGAATCCGGCCCGCGCATCGCCAATCTGATGCTGGACGGCATCAAGGAAAAGGCCTTGGTTACTCCGGAAAAATTGGCGCTGTCCAGGCCCATTCTGGAGGAACGCGTAGTGCACAGCGATGTGGCGCCCCTGGCTCCCAAGAAAGTAACCAAAGCGAGCGTCATCCTCACGCTGAACAATCCATCCGGCCTGCCCATGCATGCCCTGGGGATGGTCTATGACAACGGGCAAGTGCAAGCGGAGCCCGCACGCATTGAAAGCATCGTGCCGCCGCATGGCGAAATCAAGGTGCCGGTAACCCTTCGCGCTGTGCATGCGCTGCCAGCGCGGGAACTCCAACCGGTGCGGACGGAGTGGACCTTGGCCTATGACCTACCGAATAGCGAACGGTACGAAATCCCGATGACGCACCGCATAGTCCTGGATGCGCCGCGAGTCTGCGAACGCGCGGGGCAGCAGGCCGGTATGGAAACGTGGAACGCATGTATTGAACCCGGACAGATGCCCCCCACCACGGACAATTGGAAGGGCGCAGGCGATGCCTCGTTCCGCTTTCAAGTGACTCAGGACAAAGCGAATCTGTATCTGAAAGTGCATGTTACCGATGATGTACGGATGGCGGAATCCGACCGGCCGGCCGGCGACATTGACAATATGGAGATTTGCCTGGATGCCCGTCCCGAAGGAGAACGAACCTATGACAGGGGCAGGGGAAAGAAGCCTTTCCTGGTTCTGGACGTGTTTCTCTCGGACAAAGACAAGACTGGACTGGTTCTCGACAACAGGGATGATGTTTTCGCGCCGTTCAAAGAGGCGATAGCGTCCGCGCAGGAGGGCGATGAAAAGACCTTGGCCTCTTATTCCGCCCAAGCTACTCCGGACGGCTACACGGCGGATATCGCCATCAGCAACAACGTGTTGGATGCCATGGCGGGACGGCCTTGGGAATCGGTGCGTCTGAACGTGGCCGTTACCGATTCGGACAGCCCGTCGGACCGCCCGGCGGTGCTCTGGTGGCGCCCGGAATGGAACTCCCCCGCCAGCGCGCCAACCACGGGCGTCTTCACCCGGAAACGCTAATTGGCCGATGCCCTTTTCCGGGAGTATCCGAAAACACGCGGGCGTTCCCGCTGCGGATCGCCGGACCGTTCTACGGAAACGGCGAGGGTGAAGCGCTTCAGTCTTTGAGTAGCCAAACCTCGGCAACCTGTATGCCGCGTCCCGTCAGCCGTTCCCATTTGAGCTCAAGCACGCCGTCCTGTGTGGCCGCGCCGGGCACGGGGAACTCAAGTGGCGTGACCACAAGCGGCGGCGCCTTTTCTTCGACGGCGCCCGAGGCAGCAGCATCGGACTCATCGGACCCTTTCGGATAACGGGCGCCAGTCACCGTGTGACCGTAAGCGTCATGGACCTCGTATTGATTGTCCGCTACGAGCCGTACGGTGGCCTTGTAGCGGCCAAGATAGGTTACGCGCACGCGATAGGTAGCCTTTGGATCCAATCCTTCGTAGCGCAGCACCAGTGGCGTCTGATAGAGAGCTTCACTGACGTCGAGCCACGAGAGGCGGTGCCGCTCTCCCCGGTCAAGCGTGTGATCTTCGCGCGGGGTGGTAATACCGGCCGGATCGTCCCACAAGGGTCTGGGCTTCACAAGGTGAGGTTGGGTCCACGGGCGGCCCAAGTCATCGTAGAACCCGCCGGGGCCGGCGTTCTCCCAATCTGCCACGCGCGCGACCCGCTGCAGACGAAGGTCGCCCTGCGCAGGCACTTCCGGCATGGACGAAGACAGTTTTCCGGCCAAGATGGCCTCGAATTCGCTTTCGAGCCACTGCTTGTTGTTTAAGGGCGTGTCGAGAAATTCGAGCACCGCACCGCGTTCCGGGTTCTTGGCTTTGTACGTGGCCACATCCAATTGCGCGCCGATGCTCTCGAACAACTGCGCGCCCAGTTCCCGGATACGGGCTTTGAGTGGATCGGTCTGCTCGTTCTGGTCGGGTTCCGCGAGTATCGCGCGGGCCTCTTCAATCGCCTGCTCGACGCCCACGTCCGGCGCGCGACGAAGCGCCGCGCAGGCGCGGGCTTCGATGTCGTTGGCCTTCAACAGGCGTAGACGCGTGTAGTGGTCGTAGTAAGCCCGGAGTACGCACTCCTGGAACCGCCAATTGGCCAACAACGCCTCGTCGGCGCCGGCTTCAAGCGATTTCCAGAGCGCGAACGTCTCTTCGACATTGGCATTCTCCGCCAACGATCCCTCGAAGTTGCGCTCAAGTCCGTAGATACCTTCGCGCACGCGTTCGGCGATGTCCCACCCGAAGAAGAACCGCGCGTAGTCCAGCATGATGTCGTCGAGACTGCGATCGGGGTCCCATCCAAGAGCTGTCCACACGACCTTGTTCACGTCGTCGCCGACTCCGTCGGAATAGGTGACAAACCCGTCGGCATATTCGTCGAACAGGTTGTGGATACGGGCTTCGCCCTTGGGACGGGGTGCGAACGGCTCGCGACCCAGGGTACCGGCGAGGGCGCGGTCCCAACCCGGCACAGGATACTGGCCGCGAACGCAGTGCCCGATGTCCGAATAGCGGCGGATGGGGTATCGCTCTGGCGTTCGGGCCCGCTGCTCGCTGGCAAGGATGCGCGTCCACGCCCCGTAGACCACCCCTGTCACCCAGTCAGGTTGCTCCCGCTGAAGGTATCCGAAGAACCAGTTGTTCTGCTCGGGATCGAAGCCTTGGTTGGACACCCAAATACCCAAGCCGGGGTGGACTTTTCGAGCTTCCGCGGCAAAGCGTCCAGTCCATTCGAGCATCAAGTCAGGGCGCCGATGCGGGCTGGCGCCATCCCCTCCCGTCAAGTAAAGATGGTCCAAGTGTGGGATGGCCTGGAGAATCTTCAATTGAGATTCAAAACTTCGCTCAGTTCTTTCGTCGGATTGGCCGCTCCCCCCAAACGCCCCTGTGAACAGCCAGAAGTCGAAACCATAATCAGCACAGATGCGCGACCAAGCCGCGGCCATTTCCCCCTGAGTCAACTTCGCGTGTGGACCGTTCTTCTCGTCGGGATTGCGGAACGAGGTGGTCTCAAAGCTGTTGGCTCCGAACGTGGCCATTTCGCGCATGTATTGCTCGTAGATTGCGGGCGTCCAGGCGTCGTAACAATGGGAAAGGTCGCGGAATCCAATCTGGTGCCCCCGCATGGGGTACCTCGGAGCCGTGGACACGTGGTAGTCCGCAGGCAGGTCGATCTTGTCCTTGGCCATCCGCAGTTGCAGGAGAAGCCGTCCCGCTGCAAAGAGGACACCTCTTTCGTCTCGTCCGGCCAGCACGACCGTCGGGGCTGGGACCCCGGCATTCACACCGATGGCAAATCCTTCGGCCTTCTCGGGGATACCCGCGACCACGGACGAATCGCGAAGCCACTCGGGCACGTGCCCCACCCGGCACAGCACGACGGACGGTTTCCCCTCCGAAGGCCCGGCAACCGATGCCAGGGTTACTCCCGTGCGTTTGGCGATTTCCTCGATAAGCATCCGCCGGGCAGTGGCGACGACGGGGCTGTCGTCACCGGCAATCACGACTGCTCCGGTCAGATCGACCGTGTCAACTGCACGCGATGGAGATGCCACCGTCAGGAGCAGCAAAGCAATGCCAAACATGCGTGCGAAAACTTGTGGACTACTCACGACGCCCCCCCTTCATTGGACCCCGGACAACGAACGGCGCGGTGGGCTTGGTAGGTGGGTACGCCCACACCGTGCCGCTGTCAAAGCTGGTGTTGCGATAACAATCCTGAATCTAATGAATAGAGGTTGGCAATTCAACTATCTCGCGGATCCATTCGCGCCGCTGGCACCCCGCCCCGTTGCGCCGGCATTGCGGTGGCGCTACCATCTCTTCGACAAGATAGACCTACGTATATGGTCGCTTGTCTTTCAACCGGGGGGACATTTTCGTGAGCACGTCAATCTTCCTAACCTCATTATCCCTTCTAATCTGTCAAACGCCCGGTGACACGCTCGCCGACGGATTTGTGCCGATTCGGAGTGCGGCGATCGTCTACCGGGATTTGGATACGCGGCTCGAGGATTTTGAAATCCTCGATCATCCGATCACCAACGCGGAGTACAAGGTATTCGTTGACGCTGCACACCATACCCCGCCGACGCATTGGAAGGACGGCAAGATTCCATCCGGCAAAGAAGACTTCCCGGTTGTCTTCGTCAACCGATACGACGTCGTGCGCTATCTGGCGTGGCGCACACAGCAGGAGGGGCGCGTCTACCGTCTGCCAACTGTGGCCGAGTTCGAATATGCGGCAAAGGGTGGCAAGGCCACCGGCGCCTACCCTTGGGGCGACGAGACGCCGGTGGGCCGGGCGAACTACGACGCCGACGGAACCCGCAATTACGCCGAATGGGCAACTTACCTGCAATCCGCTGCCAACGGTCCCAAGAACGGATATGGGCTTTCGGGGATGGCGGGCAATGTCTGGCAAATGGTTGACCGGAACGAGTCGTGGGCGAGCAAGGATTACTCGTATCGAATTGCGAACCAAGCCGAGCTTGAGAAGACGGTGATGGGCGGTTCGTGGGCCGTGAGCGAACAATACCTCCACGTCGGCATTCGGCAGGGCGTGTCTTCAGGGATGCGCCTGCCCGACGTCGGATTCCGCCCGGTACGGGCGCCTCAAGGCACTGATTGGCGGATTCAACGGCGGCGAATCTGCGCCGTCTCCGCGGGAGACGGGAATGTACTTCTTAGTTGGGCGATGCTCGCGGACGACCCTCCCGGCACTTCGTTCAATGTCTACCGTAGCACGCATCGGGTCGATGCCGGCGTCAAGGTCAACGCGGAGGCCATTGCCGACGCTACGTGCTATGTGGATAAAGGCCGTCCTGTGGGCGCCCGCTCCTTTTACTACGTTCGCTCGGCGAACGGCGACGGAGTTGAGGGTCCGCGCTCAGAATTGGCTGAACTCATAGTCGAGCAAGCCGCCAATCCTGTGGTGGCGTCGTTTGTTCCCCTCTTTCCGGCCGCCCCGCTCCAGGGCGGGAATGCGCCTTCGCGCACGGCCGCCGATCCCGTGTTTGGCGATTTGAACGGCGACGGGGTGATGGATTGCGTCCTGCGGATGCCCAATGGCATTTCCGAACGCTCACAGGACCCGGGAATCCCAGTCCAGCTTGAGGCCTTCGCCTCGTACGGCCGTTCGCTATGGCGGCGGGACGTCTGCCGGCATAGCCGCTGCTTCGGAAACGCACACAACGTGCCGTTTGTCGTCTGGGATCTCGACCAGGACGGTCGCGATGAAGTCGCCACAAGGCTTCAGATTGGCGAAGATGTGTTCTTGGCGGTTCTCGATGGTCTATCTGGCGATATCCTGGCCACGACGCCCTGGCCGCCGATGGTGTCGGACTTCGAGCGATCCTCGACGCGGATTCATATGTCCGTGGCGTATCTCGACGGTAGACATCCCGCCTTGGTGACTCAGACGGGCCTCTACGAGAACGAAGTCATCGCCGCGTACGACGCGTCGCTCACGCCCTTGTGGAAATTCGAGAGCTTCGCGGAAACCAGTGGCAGCGGGTCGCATCGCATTGAGGTCGCCGACGTGGACGGCGATGGCAGGCAAGAGGTCTTCGACGGCACGACCTGCCTGAATTCAGACGGATCGCTACGCTGGTCAGTCTACAAGCAGCATCCGGATCTCGTGTCGATCCAAGACTTCCTTCCCGATCATCCGGGTCTTGAAGTGCTCTATGCCATCGAGTCAAGCATGTACGCGGGCCTATACATGGTCGATGCCAACAGCGGCAACGTGCTATGGAAATTGAACCACGACGACGACCCACGCTGGACGCATGCTCACTACAATTGGGTTGCCGATTTCTGGGCCGGTTCGCCCGGTATCGAATGTGTCACGAATCGCAACGGCCACGGCGATACCGAGCTGGCGCTATTCTCC
>JBHEKO010000543.1:0-4289 GCA_041859475.1 Candidatus Hydrogenedentales bacterium | reverse complement strand
TGGTGACTACGCCCCGGAAGGTGGGGTAGAATTCGCGCGGCGTGTCCGAAGTGCAATGGCCAAATTTGAAAAACCTTCGGCATTGTGAAATGTCTTGACGGGGTTGGGGTGTTTCTGCCAAATGGTCCGGTTTCGGTGAGGGTACGCATCTTGTTGCGGGTGGCATGCAGAAACTTAGTGATAAGCTATTGTGGGGGCGCTGGTTAGCGCAGTAACGGGTTTGGGAGTCTCATGGCAAGTCTTACCTGCGGGGTGGATTTCGGCACCACCAATTCCAGCGTGGCGGTAGCGGACGGTCAGTCCGTGCGCGTACTCGATTTGGATTCCGCCAACGACGTACCGAAATCGCTGCCCTCTCTCCTCTATATTTCGAACGACGGCGACATAACTATCGGGCGGTCCGCCGCAAACGCGTTCATCGAGCGGAACGTCGACCGCGAGGTTGTGCTTCAGCGGATAGAACTGGGCATGACGATCGAGGGCTACGTCGCCTCCGAACCCGACAAGTCGGAGAGCTATCGCCCGCCGGAGAACCCAGCGCCCACGGAAGCCGTCCGCGTGCGGACGACCGTGGAAGTGAACTCGCCGGGACGGCTTTTCCAATCCATCAAGAGTTTCTTGCGCTTTCGCGACTTCAAGGGCACCGAGGTATTCGGGCGGCACTATCAAATCGAAGAGCTGACCTCGCTTATCCTTGCACGCATAAAGGAAGCGGTGGACGAAGAGGCGGGCGAGGCGGTCGAGCGGGCTGTGTTCGGACGGCCGGTTCATTTCTCGATGACGCCGGGTGAAGACGACGTTGCCGAAGAGCGGTTGCGCCAAGCTGCGGCGCTGGTCGGGTTCAAGGAGGTTAGCTTCTTCTACGAACCGGTGGCGGCGTGCGTGGAATACGCCGTGTCCACCGAGCGTAAGCAACGGCTTATGGTGGTGGATATTGGCGGCGGCACCTGCGATGTATGCGTCATGGAATTCGGCGGCGCACACGGAACCGCGGCGCGTTTGGCCGAGAGCCGCATCCTCGGCGTGGCCGGCGTGCCTATCGCGGGCGACGCCATCGACCGCGAGATCATTCGCGCGAAACTCTTTCCCTGCTTTGGCAGCCGTTCGCGTTACGGCCCATCCAAACTCCCCATGCCTCAACACGTGTACAACGCCATCCTCGACTGGCAGAACCTGTACAAATTGAACACGGAAGAGATCATCAACTGGTTGATTGCTTCCGAATCCAGTTCCACCCAGCCGTTGGCTATCCGTGCGTTGCGTTGCCTCATCCAGCGCAACTTCGGCTATCCCATCGTCCGCAAGGTCGAGTCCGCGAAGAAGATGCTCTCCACGGAATGGGAAGCCCCCATCGAAATTCACAAAGACGCAATCCAAATCAGCGAACGCCTCAGCCGCACCGAGTTTACCCAGATCATCGAACCCACGCTCGACGACATGTTCGCAAGCATCGACGAAGCCGAAACCGTCGCGCAGGTCAACCCCGACGATATCGACTACGTGCTCACGACCGGCGGCACCAGCCTTATTCCCGCCGTCCGCCGTATGCTCACCCAACGGTACGGCGGCCACCGCCTCCTCGAACGCGACACGTTTACGTCCGTCGCGCAAGGGTTAGCCGTCGTGAGTCAATTCGTGTAGGCCGGTAGACGAGGACGCCTGGCACGCAATCAGGGCCTGGGCTGGTTGCCGTGCGACTCCTGCTCCCTTAACACGAGCCTATTGCATGAACAGATGTTATTTCTGCCGGCTGCCTCTATGGTAGACTAGTGTGCAATGGATATTGGGCTTCGACTTTGCTCGTCATACGAAAGGGAGCCATCAGATGGACGCCATGGTCACGATTGGAAGCTACGGGGACCTGATGCTCGCGGAGATTATTCGCGGACGTCTTGAATCGGAAGGGATTACCACGTTTCTTACGGACGATATAGCGGCGTTGACATCGGAAGCTGGGATTGTTGGGACGCAAGGCGTGCGCATTCGTGTCGCCGAGGATCAGGCTGAAGAGGCCCGCGAGATACTCGCCGAAATCGAGGCACAAGCGACGGAATAGGCAAAGGCTTGAGGGCAGTCGCGCGCCTGCGCAACCCGTGTTTTACGGGTTGGCCTCCTCTCCAGGAGACAATCTTGATTTTCTGCTCGCGCTGTCCCTGTGTTCCGGGTATTCCCCGTGGATTGAATTCGTTCCAGCGCGATCGATTGCCATATCGGCGCTCATCGACATGCATCACCGGGCGAATCTAGGTATCCGAGCCTGTATTCCTTCAGGGTATTGTGTGGTTGTGTCTTCATCTCCCTCGCCTCCACAAGGCCTGTCCGCGTCGCCCTTGACACCTCCCCTTCGTGCCGTCAGAATTACCCCGTTTTGTCGCTGCCCGTGTTCGTGCATTCGTCCAGTTCAGCACAGGAATCTCTCACCATGCCCGTGTCTTGCCTCTTTCGTTCCACATCATGCGTGTTCCGTTCATTTCTGATGGTTTGCGTTGTACCCTTGGTTGCCTTGGGCGGGGAACTCCAGCCCACGCCGGCAGGCCTGCCGCGCAACCAAGCCCTGTATGTGACGATGCGCGACAGCGTCAAGATAGCCATTGACGTGTGGCTCCCTCCGGCGCTTGGGCAGGGCGAGCGAATTCCTGCCATTGTGAAAATGACGCCGAACTGGCGCGCCATCGGCCTTGCCAAACAGACGGGGGCAATCAAGCTTCTGTCGTACACGGGTGTGGTGCCCACCGACGACTTCAATCTCGAAGAAGCTACTGTCGTGGGCGCGGCGGGGTATGCCATCATTTATGCGGATGCCCGCGGAACGGGCGCGTCTTATGGCACGCGCACGCAGCCGTTTTCCGTCGACGAAATCAACGACTTCGGTGAGGTTGTCGATTGGGTTGCGAAGCAGCCGTGGTCCAACGGCAAGGTCGGCGCGCTCGGCGTGCAGTACGACGGCACCGCCGCGGAACTTGTCACCGGCCTGAACCGCCCCGTCCTGAAAGCCGCGGCGCCGCTGTACAGCGACTTCGACCCGTGGGTGGACAACATTGCTCCGGGCGGCGTGCTTAACGACTGGTTTCTCCGCGTTTGGCGCGATGGCGCGCGCATGCTCGACACGAACGACCTGGTGGCCGTGGCGAAGTACCGCAACAAAGATTACGACATCCTTAAGCGCGTGATCACCGTCGTGAAGCGCGTCGACGAAGATCCCGAAGGCGTTCAGCTTGCCGCAGCCATCCAGCAGCGCTCCGCCAACGTGGATATCTACGAGGCCGGACGCAAACTGGAGTTTCGCGACGATGCATTCGGAGCGACAGGCATTGCATTCGACACGTTCAGCCCAAGCGGCCTCCGTAAAGCGCTCGAGGCCGCGAACATCCCGATGTACGTCAGCACAGGGTGGCTCGATGCAGGCACCGCCCGCGGCGCACTAGCACGGTTCGCGACGTTCAAGAACCCGCAGATTGTCTTGCTCGGGCCTTGGAGCCATGGCGGCAAAGCCGACGTGGACCCCTTCAAACCCATCGACGCGGCGATTCAGCCCGCCAGAGACGCCCAGCTTGCCGAATACCTGAGGTTCTTCGACGTATATCTCAAAGGCGATACCAGCTCCGGTTCCGCACACGAAGTCCGCTATTTCACCATGGGGGAAGGCAAATGGAAGAAGAGCGCGGTCTGGCCCTTGCCCAACGCCGAAATGAAGCGCTGGTACTTCGCGCCCGATAACGCGTTGGCGCAGTCCGTCCCTACCGAGGCCGAGGCGGCAGATTCCTACACCGTCGATTTCACCGCGACATCCGGAAGCGCAAACCGCTGGCGTACGCAAGCCGACGGCGAGGATGTGGTCTATGCCGACCGCGCGGCCCAAGACGCAAAGCTCTTGGTTTACACGAGTGCGCCCCTGGAAGCTGACACCGAAATCACCGGGCATCCGGTCGTGACCCTTTACGTTGCATCGACCTCGCCGGACGGCGCGTTCTATGCCTACCTCGAATCCGTAGCGCCCGATGGAACCGTGACCTATCTCACTGAAGGCATGCTCCGCGCAATTCACCGCAAGGTCTCGGCTGAAACACCGCCCTACACCGTGTTTGGCCCATACCACACCTTCAAGCGCGCCGACGCCATGCCGCTTGTCGTAGGCGAGACGGCAGAGATCGCCTTCGACCTTTTCCCAACGTCGGTAGTGGTGAAGAAGGGAAGCCGCATCCGGGTCGCCATCGCAGGGCACGATGCGTCGGTCTTCGCGCGCTATCCCGCCGAAGGCGCCCCCACGATCACCGTCGCCCGCAATGCGC
>JBHEKO010000493.1:0-3615 GCA_041859475.1 Candidatus Hydrogenedentales bacterium | reverse complement strand
CTTGCCGGGCTGAAGACCACGCACGGTGAGCATCTGCCGATTCAAGGCGTCGGTGAAATCGGTGTACTTCACGGCCAATTCCATATCGGCGTTCGTCGGGAAGGGCAGCGCATTGTCTTTCTGCGTCCAGGCGAGGTCTTTCAGTTCGTTGACGCATGCGCTTTCGGCTTGGAGGACCGAACCAGAGGATGCGTCAATAACAACATGGGAGACAACACCGTTCGCGTTCCAACCCTTCAGTAACGCAGCGGCCATGACGAGCTGTCCGCTGGGCCCTGGGTGAACGGTGTCGGGAACAAACGTATTGGCTTTGGGGTCGTTCGCAGCGAGGGCGGCTTGAATGGCTTTGACGACAGGTTCATTGAAGTCGACGAAGCCATAGCCTTGGTTGTCGGCGCGCCACTTGACGTGAGCCACGTATTTCAGGAGTGAGTCGTTGTAGCCTTTGTGGGCGGCATCGGGATGTGCCCATTCATCGTATGGGGATGTCCCAATAAGCGTATACCGTGCGCGTGGGGCCGCGGCGTGCATCAATTCAAGCAGTTTCCCGTAACCGTCTTGGTAGGTTGCGAGGATCTTGGGGTCGTAGGGCACATAGCTGCCGTCGTTCATGCCGAGCATGATCGTGATTACGGTCGGTTTTTCGGGCTTGACGTCGCGTGGGACCCGTTTTTCGGCCGGTCCCATCCAGCCTCCGGAGACTCGGTCTCCGCCTACGCCGCGCGCCGAGAAATCGACGTCGAGGTTTGGATAGCGCATTACAATGAACGCTTCCGTGTAGGTGGTGTAAAGGCGTTGTTCCGTGATGCTGTCACCGTAGAAGACGACGGAATCGCCATTTTTCAAGAAGAAGTCAGAAGCGGCATTTGCAATCCCCACACAGAATGCACACAGGAAAGCCGCAAACAGCACGCGCCTTTTAAATTGCATGGACATACATCCTCCTTTCAAAGTGCAAGGCACATTATAGTCGAAAGTCGTGGGTCGCGTGGCGTTCGTTGCGAACAATGCAAACGATAACGGCGACGACGATGCAGAAGGCAATACCCGAGCCCATGTTGAGGAGCCCGGATTCGCCAGACCATACAATACAATAGCCTAAGCTCCCGGCAAAGAGTGCGTAATACGCGAATGGAAGGATGGTTTTTCGTATCACGATACCTTCCTTTCCGTCCAAGCCGACGACGGCCGAGGCAGCGACTACGTTGTGCACGCAAATCATGTTGCCCGCCGCGCCCCCTACGGCCTGGAGCGCCACGATCCACGTCGGATCGACGCCGATGCGTTGTCCCACGCCGAACTGGAAGAGTGCGAACATCATGTTACTCACGGTATTGCTGCCCGCTATGAATGCGCCAAGACCCCCGATGAAGGGGGCAAAGAGCGGCCACGCGCTGCCCGCGAGCATCGCTACACCGTCGGCTAGCGCGATGGGCATTTTGGCATAACCTGCCGCGCCACCGTCGCTGTTGATGAAGACTTGCACCATCGGCACGGTGAACAAGAGCGCCGTCGAAGCTCGGACTGCTGTCCGTACGCTAGTCCGCCACGCCTGACGATAGGACGCGGCATTCATGCGATGAAGCAGATACGTCAGGAGCGAAACCAGAATGAAGACCGAGCCAGGCGAATAGAGAGGCTCGAAGCTTGCCGAGATGCCGGTGCCGAGCAGATTGGGAGCGGCGAGTTTCCATGATTTCAGCCAAGGCCCGACATGGAAGGCAGGCAATCGCGTCAACACCAACAATAGGGCCACCAGTAGATACGGAATCCACGCCCGAAGGAGTCCCACGTTGGGGAGGTTATCGTCTTCCTTCAAATCGATGGTTCCGTGCCATTCGGGATTCCACGTGTCGCGCGGCGGAAATTCCCACGCATGATGCTTGTCCGGCATGAGAAATCCCGCGCGCGCCGCGGACACGACAATGGCGAGTCCGGTGAGGCTGCCCACGAGCGAAGGAAATTCTGGGCCGAGAAAGATCGCGCACAAGACGTAGGGAATGGTCATGGCGAATGCGGAGAAAAGCGCGAACGGCCAGACTGCAATGCCCTCCGCAAAGGAACGCCGTTGCCCGAAAATCCGGGTCATTACGGACACGACGATGAGCGGGACGAGCGTGCCGGTCGCCGCGTGCAGGATGGCAATCTTCACGCCGATGAACGCGAGGAAGTCGGGCCATTGCAGAAAGCCATGCGAAAGGGCAAAGGCCTTTACCGTGGCATCGGGCGCTAGACCCGTGCTGACGCCCAGCAGAATCGGCGTGCCCGCTGCCCCGAATGAGACTGGAGTGCTCTGAATGATCATCCCCGAAATGACCGCCGACATGGCAGGGAAACCCAAACCGACGAGAAGGGGAACGGCCAAGGCGGCCGGTGTGCCGAATCCCGAAGCGCCTTCGATGAAGGATCCGAAGAGCCACGCAATAATGATCACCTGAATCCTGCGGTCCGTGGTTACGCCGGTGAACCCGCTGCGTATGCTCGACAAGGCTCCGCTATGGTGCAAGGTGTTCAGGAGAAGGATGGCGCCGAAGATGATGTACAGCAACGTGAAGGCGATGATGAAGCCGTTTACCGTGGCGGCGGCGACGCGAACGACTGGGGTTTGCCACACTCCCAGCGCCAGGGCAACCGCGACTACATAGCAGATTGGCATCGCGCGACTGGCGGGCCACTTCAAGCCGACCAAGAGCACACCAACCGAAACAACCGGTAGGATGGCAAGGAGGGCGGGCGTTACGGGAGTCATTTGAGGAGCGAGTCCGATGTCATAGCGACCTTTGCCATCACGAGCGATGAAGCATCCACTCGGTCGTTTCCGCCATGTACCGCGCCTTGTCGAAGTCGTTGTAGACTTCGTGGTAGGCGTTTTCGAAGATGCTCAGTGTCTTGTCCTTGGACTGTGCGCGTGCGTAGAGTTGCCGGCTGCCCTCGGGTTCGGTCAACTGGTCGGCGGAGCCATGGAGGATGAGCATGGCCTGCGTCAAACGCTCCATGCCCGCCTGCACTTCGGCGATGGCGTTTCCAATCTCCGCGCCGGTCCGCGCCTGCATTCTTCCAAGGAATCGCAACGGATCGGTCATCATCTCCTGGATAGCGGCCGGGTCGCGCGACACGGCCTCGAAGTTGACACCCTGCACCGGTAGAGATGGCAGGTACTTTCCCAGTATCCCGGACAATTTGATCAGAAATGGCGACACGCTATCGGGAATCTTAAGCAGAGCGCTACTGAAGATAAGGCCACGTACGGACGGTGAATGCCGCAATGTGTAGACCGCGAGAATCAGCCCTCCCAAGCTGTGTCCCAGCAAGAAGACAGGTCTATCGCCGAATTGCTGTTCTATGCTCTTCATGAAGGCATGGGTGTCGCCGATGGTGTCGTCGAACGAGTTGATGAAACCACGCTTGCCGGGGGACCTGCCGTGCCCGCGCTGGTCGAACGAATAAACGTTGATGCAGGCGCTATTGAGGTGATCCGCCACCTCCTGGAAACAGGCCCCATGATGTCCGAAGCCGTGGATGATTACGAGCGACGCACGTGTCTCCTCCTTAATCTCCCAATGGTGTGCGAACAAATCCAGGCCGTCTGTCGTGCGAAATGTCCCTGTGGCCACG
>JBHEKO010000426.1:0-5309 GCA_041859475.1 Candidatus Hydrogenedentales bacterium | reverse complement strand
TGCGCCCGCGATATGCGAACTCGCACGCGCTTTCAGATGCGGCCACTTCTCCCCCCGCGATTCGTTGGAGTACATCTTAAACACAAGGCCCAACTGCTTCAGGTTGTTCTGGCAGCTTGCGCGCCGGGCGGCTTCTCGTGCCCGCGCCAACGCAGGCAACAGTATCGCTGCAAGTATTCCAATAATTGCGATTACAACCAACAATTCGATCAGCGTAAACCCACGTTTTCTCACAGTTGTATTTCCTCCCTTTTTGTGTCTGCGCGATTCTTCAGCCCTGCAAAGCAATGGAAACCGCCAGACGTGCCCTTCCTCGGATCATCTGGAGCACCTGCTCTTTGCCCGTCCCTGTCACCGTATGCACCCTCTCGGGGACGAGCAAATGTCGACAGAATATGCCACAAGCACGCATTTGAAGACAACCCGTAACGACTGCCTTGCCTGGAATCGCCGCGCAAGCAGACACCCTCTCACCTGACGCAGAATCCACGCCTCGCAGGCTGGACAACGTTGTCGTTCGACTCAGGCCAGCCTCAGCTCCTTTTCAACAAACAACCGGTGCGCTGAATCGTTACATCCAGCGCACCGGTGAATTCTCACGGAGCTTGGCCCCGTCTAGTCGCCCTGATACAACGGGATCGAGGATCCGCATTGCTGTATCGGACTGACCTTTTCAAACTCTTCGGCCGGAATCGAAGGGCCCTGCCTCTTGCATTCCTTATCGAAAATGTCCTTCAAAACGTTCGCTATGTCCACCGGCGTCATCGCCTCGATATGCTGGCGTTGAAGCGCATACGCGGGCTTCCCATCCTTGAACAAGACGATGTTCGGCGAGGAGGGCGGTATGTCGCCCATATACTCGCGTGCTCGCTGCGTCGCCTCTCGGTCCATCCCTGCAAACACCGTCACATTGGTGTCCGGGATTAGCCCATTCTGGAGCGCCAGCATCACGCCTGGGCGGCATCCGCCCGCGGCGCACCCGCACACCGAATTGATAACCAGCAACGCCGTACCTTTGGCGCCTTCGCCCAGGACTTCGTCTACAGCTTCCGGCGTGGTCAGAGGGGTAACTCCAACCGCAGCCAACTCTTCCCACATCGGCTTAACCGCTTCTGGATCGTACATGGGGGGCATGAAATATCTCCTTAAAAGACAGCCTCTCACACCCTCGTCAAACGCGTACAGCCGATACCTTTATTCCCTAGGCTTTCGAGTCGGGCCCATCCGCGGGCAAGTTCAGCTTTGCGTCCAGCTTCTCGTTCTTTGCCATCATCTCGTCCCACGTCACCATACGGTTCTCGTAGGCCGCCATCCGCCCGAGGATGCCGGTCAGCGTGCTGTTCGCCGCCTCCTGGGAGTTGTCGATAGGCGCGTTGTTCGCAATGCTGTCGCAGAAAAGCTTCATGTTGGCCACCGCGCCGTCACGGTAGATTTGCTCCGTCTTGCCGCCTTGCCAGCCGCCCTGCTTGTTCTTCAAATACACGTCGCCGCCGTAATGCGATTCGACCGACCCTTTGCTGCCGAACAATCGGATGCAAATGTCGTCGAATCCATGAACGAACTGCGATGAACTGAAGTCCACCAACACCTCGTTCGGATAGTGGTAGCGCACGATAAAGTGATCCCAGCAATCGCCCACGTCGGTGCGAACCCGCCGGCCGCCTGTGCCGATGGCCTTCTCGGGGTGACCCTGCAAGTACCAATTCACCACGTCGACCACGTGCACGTTCTGCTCGACGATGATGTCGCCCGAAAGCGCCTTGTCGAATACCCAGTTGCGAAGCCGCGCCGTTTCGGTTCCGGGTGGCGTCTTAATGTTGAGCCTGCCCGTGTGGTAGTACCCTTGGCACAACACCGGCTCGCCGATCTCGCCTTCGTGAATTCGCTTCGCGACCTCCATGAACATCGGGTCGACCCGCGTCTGGAAATCGACCCACACGCTCAGCTTTCCCGCAACACTCTTCGCGGCATCGACAATCGCGGTGCAGCCCGGCACGTCGACCGCGATCGGCTTCGCGAGGTACACGTGCTTTCCCGCCGCCAACGCAGCCACCGTCTGTTCGGTGTGGAAGTAGGGGGGGCTGATAATCGCAACCGCATCGACGCCGCTGTTCAGCAACTCGCCGACGCCGTCTATCCCAACATACCGGCGGCCTTCTTCGACGCCCAGCCGCTCCCCAGCCGCATTGGCCCGGTCGCGGAAGTAATCGTGTACCGCAACCACCTTCGTGTTCGTGGTCTCCTGAAAGAAGTTGCCGATCCACGGCCCGCGCCCGCCGCAACCGATCAGTCCCAGTTGCAGTTTCGAGTTCGCTTCCGCGCCCAACGCAGACCCCGGCGACAACAACAATGCCCCCGCCGTCGTGGCGGTAGCCGTCTTCAGAAATCCTCTCCGTCCCATGGAATGCTCGATCTTCATGACACGCCCTCCCTCGCCCCGTGCGTTAAGCCTCAATGGTATTTCGGCAAATAGCTCCCGTGCGCCTCAATCAACTCGTCGCACATGGAGATAATCTCATCGATGGTCAGCTCGGCCGCCGTATGCGGATCCAGCAGCGCCGCCTGATAGATGTGTTCCTTCTTCAAGGTCAACGCCGCCTCGATGGCCAAATCGTGCACGTTGATATTTGTCCGCGTGAGCGCCGCGCACTGCGGAGGCAAATCGCCCACATACGTCGGCGTGATGCCGTTCCGGTCCGCGACGCACATCACCTCTACGCACACCTTGTTCGGGAGATTCGTGATCAACCCCGTGTTCGGCACATTGCCTCCGAACACATACGGCTTCCCCGTCAGTATTGCCTCGAATATGTACGACGCGTACTCATGCCCCCGCTCATGGTCCAACGGCTCGTCCGTCAACAGCAAGTCGCGCATATCCGCCCACCCCTGGATCTGAAACTCGCAACGCCGCGGGTATTCGTCGATGGGGATGTGGAAGCGCTCGATCAATTCGGGCGCGCGTTGCTTGATGAGCCACGGCACGTATTCGCTGCTGTGCTCGCTCGACTCGGTGACGTAGTAGCCGAACCGTTTCATAATCTCGAAGCGCACCGTATCCTTGTGAACGTAATCCGGAAGCTGCGCACGCCGCTTGATCTCCGGATACAAATCCTCGCCGTTCCTCGTAATTTCGAGAAGCCACCCTTGATGATTGATCCCCGCGATCTTCCACTGAAGGTTGTCCTGGGGCAGCCCCAACTCCCAACAAAGATGGCTCGCGCACACCTGCACGCTGTGGCACAGGCCGACCGTGCGCACCTTTGTTCCCCGTTGAATGGCCCCCGTCAAGATCGCCATCGGATTCGTGTAGTTCAGCAGCAACGCCTTCGGGCACACCTGCTCCATGACCCGGCAATAATCGAGCATCACCGGAATCGTGCGCAGTCCGCGAAAGATCCCGCCAATCCCCAGCGTATCCCCGATCGTCTGAAGCAGCCCGTACTTCTTCGGGATCTCGAAGTCGATCACCGTCGCCGGCTCATACCCCCCGACCTGGATTGCATTGACGACAAAGTCCGCGTTCCGCAACGCATCCGCCGCCTTGTCGGCCATGAAGGCCTCGATGGTGGCATTCGCACCCAGCGTCCGGTTGATGTTTCTCATCATCACTTCCGCCACATGCAGCCGGTCGCTGTCGATATCCAAAAGGGTGATGTGCGAATCGCGCATACAATCCACGGTGAGGCAATCGCCCAACACATTCTTCGCAAAAACAGTGCTACCTGCGCCCAAAAAGCAGATCTTCGGCATGTCCTGAATACTCCCTTGACGTAATCGAATACGCGATGCTATAGCCGCCTGGCCATCCGTGCAAACGGCCTACCGATGTCGCCCCCCCATCAGTCCGCAAAAGTTTATCACGGTGCCACATGAAATTGATACTGTCATTACTATCTTCGGCCCCACCAAACGCAGAAAGCCCCCGCGCTCACCCGAGCGCAGGGGCTTCCATAAACCTATCTCTTCGCGAACCGCTATCGTCAGTCGACGATCAACGCTTCCGCCTCGATCTCCACCAACATATTCGGGTCAATCAACTTGCTCACCTCGACCATCGTCGTGGCCGGGCGAATCTCGCCGAAGATTTCGCCGTGCGCGCGCCCGACAGCTTCCCATTGCTCGATGTCCGCGAGGTACATCCGCGTCCGGTAGACATCCGACAGCTTTGCGCCCGCGTTGCCCAACGCCGTCTCGATGTTCTTCAACGCCTGCGCCGTCTGCGCATACGCATCGCCCACGCCCACAATCTTTCCGTCCGCCCCGGTTCCGGTCGTGCCCGAGATCTGGACCATGTTGCCGATCTTGACGGCTCGCGAATACCCGATGATCGGTTCCCACTTTGAACCACTGGAGATGTTCGTGCGCGACATAGCGTTCCTTTCTATACCCTCGACGGAATTGGAGGCTTTCTGGGATCGAAAAAAGGCGGTTCGTCACCGAACCGCCTTGGCATTATAAGTGGTGCGCGGAGGGAGACTTGAACTCCCATCCCCTTTCGGGGACTAGATCCTTAGTCTAGCGTGTCTGCCAGTTCCACCATCCGCGCCAGCCCTATGATCTTACACGCCAACCCGCCCGGAATCAAGCGCGCCGTCGCTGTTCCGTCCGATGTGCTACACTCTCGGCGCAACTCGACCGTACCCGGAGAAGCCTCATGATCCATATCGATGCCTCGAACCGCCTGGTAGACCTCGACAAAGTCCTCGAAGCCCTCCAAACCGAAGGCGACGCCGTCGTCCTGCAAGAAGACGGCAAAGACATCGCCGTCATTCTTCTTCCCGAGGACTACGCCTACCTCCGTTCCCAGGCCAATCTGTAGCGCGGGTTCTTCGGAGCGCGGGTTTTCCAACCCGCGAGAATGATTCGGCGGGTTAGAAAACCCGCGAAATTGATTCGGCGGGCCAGAAAACCCGCGAGAATGACTCGGCGGGTTAGAAACCCCGCCCTCCGTGGCTGAAGTCCGTGTCCATCCGCTTTCGCCCTACGCCTGGAGCAACCCCAGCAAATACGTCCCGTACCCACTCTTCATCAACGGCTCGGCCAATGCCCGCAACCCGTCCGCGTCGACATACCCCATTCGATACGCCGCTTCTTCGACACACCCGATCTTCAACCCTTGCCGATCCTCGATCACCTGCACGAACTGCCCCGCCTGCATCAACGATGCGAACGTCCCCGTATCGAGCCACGCCGTCCCTCGGTCCAAGATCGACACCCGCAACTTCCCGCGCTCCAGATACACCCGGTTCACGTCCGTGATTTCATACTCGCCGCGTGCGCTCGGCTTGAGCGTTCTCGCGATCTCG
>JBHEKO010000422.1:0-2970 GCA_041859475.1 Candidatus Hydrogenedentales bacterium | reverse complement strand
TCGCGAAGGATCTCGGGGGTGAGGGTGGGCTCGGCGATGTAGATTGAGGCCCATCCTTCGGGAAAGAACTCGGCTGCGACGCTCACCATGCCCGACTCTCGGTAGCGGGCCATAACCTTGGTCTCTTCCGTCTCGATGTAGAACATGGGAGCCCACTGATCGGGGCCTCCGAAGGCCGTTCCCTGTTCCACGAAGCGGCCACCGGACAGTTGCCACTGCGACCCGGACCGGGCGGGTCCGTCGAACGCGCGTACATTCAGACCCGTTGTTGCGGAGCAGTTTTCAACGGACGCCACGTCGTCAATGAAGCCTGGGGCGTACATCCAGATTGCAGCCGAACGTTGGGCGATAAGGAGGTTCTTGATTTGGTTGCGGTCGTCGGGATGAAGGTGGAAGGCGTTGGCGAACAGGTATACGGCGGCCTCTTGCGCCTGACCGCTCAGGACATCCTGCAACAGGCAAAACTGCGTGGGTACGCCCGCGCGAAGGGCTGCATCGCGAATGCCGGAGAGTAGCATTTCGTTGAGTTTCACATCGCAGCGCTGGTAGAAGCGGCTTGCTTCGTCGACCACGATGCTCAGCGTGAGGCGTTCCTCGGGAGTCGAGTAGGAAATCGGCTGGCCTTTGGTCCACAAGCCTTCTTCGGGCCACACGGCTTCATAGGACTCTCGCATGCGACGGAACATATCCCACATTTCGTTATTGTGGAGGCTGCCGACGCCTTGGGCATCGTCCCACATGATGCCCAGGTTATGCGTGAGGGCGGCGGAATAGTTGCGGTTCTGTACGCGAAGCACGTCTTCGGAACGCAGACCTTCGATCCGTTCGATCTCGCCCGATACGGCGTTGCGGGAGATTCCGGTGCGGGTGTCGTCCACCAAGACCCAGAGCTTTTTGTGCTGTCGCGCGCTGTCCACAGGCCCCATGAATCCTCCAGCGCCTCCAAGGCCGCGATCGATGTAGGAGACTGGCGTCACGATGCCGTCGACAACGCCGTCGAGGAAGATGCCCAGGGCGGATTGCCCGCTGTCGTTGGCCGGGTATTCGAATGCGCTACCGTAGGTGGCAAGGATTAGAATGGGGCTCTTGGAAGCTTGGCGAAGAAATCCGGCAAACTCCGAGACTGCGTCGGCGGTGGCCTCGGAGAGATATCGCAAATAGTCCACTTGCCGTTGTTCCCCCGGCAAAGCGAAGAATACGTTCAGGGTGTCGGCAGTATTGGGCTTGTCGGGGACGGGGGGATCGTCGAAGGTGACCGCTGGATCTCCCCAAGCGGCCTGCAAGGCGGTATTGTCTACGTATTGAGTGCGTAGCCACGCCCGGAAACCGGCAACTCCGGAGGCAGAGCGGTCATAATCGCCAAGGTGAAGCCAGTTGCCGTCGGCCGGTCCTGCAAGTACGAACCCCTTTAAGCGCGCACTTGCCTTGGATTTGCCAACGGTATCGAGCAAGACCGACATGGCGCTTTTGCCGGCCTCGGTCCATGCCTGGGCTTCCAGGCTTGCGAAACGTTTTCCTTCGACCGTGATGCCCGAGAGCGCTTCGGCATTGGCGTCGAGCCACGAATCGGGCGGATCGAAGGAGACCCATAGGAAGAAGGACGCCTCCGGGTCGGTTTCGAGAATCCGGTCCAATGAAGCGGTGACAGCGTCGAGCGGGGTATCCACGCCGGGCCAAGTCATGGGGACGCGAACGGCATACTGGTGGACACCCGCGAGTGCGGCGAGTCTGACTTGCCCGATGACGGCCTCGATGTCGGAACCGGGCATTACGCTTGTGCTGAAGAATAGCGGCCAGCCCAAGCGAGGTGCGGGGGCTTCTTCCGTTGGCTCGGTTGTCTCACCGTTGGGGGTCCACGGTTCCACCTCCGTGGACGAGAAATCGCTCCCGCCGAGTGAGCCAAACCAGAGGCCCAGCATCGCGGCCAGACCAATGAGGGCAACGCCAACGATGAGGGGGATCAGTATGCCTTTGGAATCGGAACTACCGCGTCGCGCCATTTCTTCTCACTACTTGTTGTCGTCTTTTGCCTGCATCGACCGGACTGAGGCTGTTCCTTCAGCCGGCCTTACTTGGGGGCAACGCACGTGCCACGCTTTCGGAACGCGGCTCGATGGCAAGCCATCCCCCAATGTCTATGTGTTCCCCGGTGTCTTCGGCTTCAAACAGCGGTTCGGCCGAAAACTCGAGAGTTCCAGGCAGCGTTTCTATCTCGATTTCTTCGAGGGACCGCGTCTTGAGTTCGGCAAGACATTGTCCATTCTGGGTCACTCGAACATGGGCCTCGCCGACGCGAGGATAGCAATTTGCAAGGAGGATGCGCAAAGGGCCGCCGTTTACAGCGAGCGTGGCGCGCTGCGACATAGGGCGAACGCCGATGCCTTTGTGTTTGCGTTCGGCATACCATCCATCCTCGGGGAATTCCGTCCCGGAGAAGAAGAGTTGACGGCGTTGGAGCATTGGCCAGAATCGCATCGGGTTGGAGCCGATCCGCCGCAGTGCCTTCCTCCGCTTCATCGCTTCGCCAACATAGGCGAGGGCGTCCACCCAGGAGCGAAGGTGAGCCGAAATCCGCCACCATTCTCGGCTCAGGGCCGCGCGGACCACGGCGCGGCATTCGCTAACCGCATAGGCGAAGGCGACGGAGGGCAACTGCGATACGGGGAAATTGCGGAGTATCAGGCGCAGGCGGTTTCGCGTGTTGAGGTAGTACTTGTGGCGGGCCCTGGCCCCCTGCCCCATCGTCGCGCTGAACTTGTGTCGAACGACGGCTGCCGGACAACTCCACGCTTCGAAGCCTGCGCTCCAGATGCGGAGGCACAGGTCGAGGTCATCCAGATAGATTTCGAAATCGGTCGGAAGGAGGCCCGTCTTTCGCAGTGCGGAGCATCGGAGAAACATGGCTCCTCCGCATACGCCCAGTACGGGCTTGGATTCGTTCCAGCGAGCGGCGTCGATGCGGCCAAGGCC
>JBHEKO010000496.1:0-3167 GCA_041859475.1 Candidatus Hydrogenedentales bacterium | reverse complement strand
TTCGCTGATCTCGATGCAAGCGGATGCCCTGCTGGACACATGCCTAACCGATTCCGAGCATCCGTGGCCCCAGTTTCCCATCAGCGTGCCGAATAGCGGCAAGCCCTATGGGCAGGCATCCGCTCAGGGGTTTATGCAGCTCGACATCACGGCGGAGATGGGTCTGGGACTGCTGCGCGCCTATCAACTTGCGGGCAACGCGCGCTGGTTTGAGGCCTGCAAACATTGGGGCGACCTGCTGGCAAAGAACCGCAACCGGGATCCCGGCATGCCTCCGTGGAATCGCTATGCGAATCCCGAATGCGTGACGTGGAACGACACAATGACTGGAGGCGTTGCGTTCCTGCTCGCCTTCTTCGACGAACTCATTCGCTTGGGCTACACCGGTCAAGATGGTGCCATCGTCGAGGCGCGCGCGGCGGGCGTGGCGTATCTGCGCGACACCCTGCTTCCGCTCTGGATCGTCGACGATACGTGGGGCCGGAACTATTGGGATTGGCAGGACCCGGTGCAGGCGGAAAACGTCACGGAATTTGTGGCGCGCTATCTGATGGAGCACCCCGCGGAGTTTCCGAATTGGAAATCCGATGTTCGCAACATTCTCTCGCTGTTCTTGAACCGCACGAGCGTGGACCCGGCGTCGGGGGGCGACACCTACAGCGGCGCGTGGGCGTTCCCGGAATCGTCGGGTTGTTGCGGGCGCTCGCTCTGGTATGGGCCGATGGAACTCGCGAACGCGTTCGCGCAATACGGAATGCTCGCCGACAGCGCATGGAGCACGGAACTCGCCCGCCGTATCCAAATCCTCGCCACATACGATGGGCGCGAGAATGGCATCGTGGAGGACAACATCGACGGCGGCCCCGTCGTCGCGGACGCCTGGTTCAAGATCGCCGGGCCCATGGCATTGAAACACGTCCTGGCCTCCATGGCGTTCCTGCCTGCCGTAGAAGGCGCAAGCCGGGAAAACCACATCATGCGCAGCACGAGTGTCGTGAGCAATGTCGTTTACGGCAAGGGGCGTATCGCATACACGACATTCGATGCGGTTGCTCCCGCATTGGATGTGCTTCGTCTCGCATTCAACCCAACCAAGGTAGAGGCCGATGGAAAACCGCTCTCGTTGACACCTCAACTCGAATCCGTCAGCTACACGGTTCAGCCGCTGTCAAATGGCGATTTCCTGGTGACCGTCAGGCATGACGGACTGCGCGACATCGTGATACAGGGAGAAGACCCGCAGCAGTCTCTGGCGGTGAACAAACTGTCGCGAGCGGGCAATTGGTTGTCGAATACCCAAGACCAATGGGTGACCAATGAGGCCGGGGCGTCCTTGGAGGTTTCGTTCACGGGCAATCAGGTTCGCATTATTGGAGATGTCGTACCCGATGGTGGTTTGGCCTACGTGTTCATCGACGGCGCGCAACAGCGCGTCGCGATCGATTGCTGGAATCCCTCGCCGCGCGCCGATCAGGTTCTCTACTATCTCAACGGACTTCCCAACGCATCGCACTCGGTACGTGTCGTCGCGCGAGGCTCGGGCAATCCCCGATCCGGCGGCGCCACTCTCTACGTCAATTTCGCGCAGTGGTCCGACGCCACCGGCGCTTCTGCTTTCGGAAGTGGCGGTGGCCCCAAAGAACCGCAACGCATGATCTTCGGGTATCCACAGCGCGAAGATTACGCGGACAGCACGGGCAAGGCGTGGCGTCCCGCCACTGAATGGATCATGCGCGGCGGGACGCTTACCGATGTCGTGCGGCTATCGTGGTGGAGCGAGCGTCGCCGTCTTGTCATCGCAAACACAAAGGACCCGGAGTTATATCGCTACGGTGCGCATGCGTCCGAATTCTGGACGAATATCTCCGTCGCCCCGGGGATCTATCACGTGAAACTGGGTTTCGCCGAGTCCCGCGAAGTCGAACCTAAATTACGCGCCGTCACCGTGCTCGTGAACGGCGAAGAACGTGTGGCCGACATGGACGTGGCGGCGACGGCAAAGGGCATGAACACGGCGGTCGATCTCGTTTTCAACGACGTGAAGCCGCTGCATGGCGTGATCGAAGTACGGTTCTTAAACAAGAACGGTGGCGAGGCCATGTGCCAATGGATTGAAGTTGGCCCAGGCGACGGCGGCAGTGGCGCGACTCCTGTACCGATTCCCAAGACGTAACGCTGGCTTCCAGCCGGCCCGTTCCCTGTAACGCAGGCTTCCAGCCGGCCTGTCTTGTGTAACGCTGGCTTCCAGCCGGCTGAATTCGCCTTACACCTTCAGCCCAACGGCTCGCATCAGTTCCAGCGCATTGCTCTTCTGCACGACGCCCGCGCGCAGCCGATAGTCGAACACGAGCTTGCCGTCTTCGAGGTGATCCTCGAAGTGGACGTTCGCCACGCGCGACTCCAAGGCGTCGGCGATGCGCGCCAGCGCCAGGTCATGCGTGGTCACAAGACCGATCGCTCCCGCATCCAGGAACCCGCGCAGTATCGCTTCCGCGCCCAACTGCCGGTCGTGCGAGTTCGTGCCCGCGAGGATTTCGTCGAACAGGAACAACACCGGCTTCGGGCCTTTCGTGAGATCCATCACGGCGCGCAGCCGCTGAATCTCCGCGTAGAACCGCGACCGCCCCTCGTGAATCGAATCTTGGATGCGCAACGTCGCGCCAATCGTGAGCGGGCTCATGCGTAAGGCCTTCGCGCACACCGGCGCGCCCATCTGCGCCAGCACAGCGTTGATTCCCACCGTGCGCAGCAGCGTGCTCTTGCCGGACATGTTCGATCCGCTTACCACGAGCATGCGCGTCGTCTCGTCGAGATGCGCGTCGTTGCGCACGCACGCGGCGGAGGACAGCAATGGATGTCCCAGGGACTCGCTGTGAAACAGAGGACCCGACGCGACGATCTCCGGAAACGGATCGCCCGCATGCTCGTAGGCGTATGCCCCCATAGAGCACAAGGCCTCCAACTCGCCCACCGCTTCCAGCCATTCCGCCACGTGTCCGCCGTGGCGCAGCCGCCACGTTTCGAAGGCGCACGCGAAGTGGACATCCCATATCAGCATCGCCGCAATGGGCGCGAAGAGTTGGTTATTGCGCGCCTCGTGCCATCCGGCCAACCGGTGCAGCCGCGCAATGCACACCGAAGCCGAGACACCGCGCGACGCAATGCGC